>JBOGFE010000041.1:0-1746 GCA_050741935.1 Acidimicrobiia bacterium
GAGTCCGACCGTCAACGCCGCCCGGATGAGAGCCCCTCCGCCCAGCCGCTGATGCCAAGCTTCCGGCGAGGCCGGATCGCTGTCCACTTCAGGCTCTCGTGATGTCACCGTTTCACCGTGGCGGAACGGGTTTCGCATCCGGTCCTTCCCCGGTGACAAGGGCGCGGCATGTCATCATAACGTCCGTGCTCTCGCCTCGGGCGGACGCCGCCGCCCTCGCCCGGCCCCCGATACCCGCCTGGATGCTGGGCTCATTGACGGCTGTCACCGCCGCCCTGGTGGCGGCGACGCAATCGCCGGCGACGGCCGTCTTCATCGTCTCCTCGGCCCTCCTCGGCCTGCTGGTCGTCGCCGCTCGCGTGGGCCATGGGCCGGTCGACTTCTTCGAGCCGTTCTGGTTCTTCGTGATCCTCTATGTCGTCGGCTATGGGGGGAAGGCGGCGCTGGTCGTCGCGAACCAGGAGGCGTTCGTCGTCTACCCTAGGTACTACAACCCGACGGACCCCGCTGCGCCAGTGCTCGTAGCCGCCCTGGTCGGCCTGGTCAGCCTGACCGTGGGGTACAGGTCGAGACTCCATCGACCCGCCTCGCGGTTGATCCCCGACCTGGGCGACAGGGCCGTCTCCTCCCGCCGGCTCGTCTGGGCTTCCATCATCTTCCTCGGGTTGGGCCTCCTCGCCCTCCTGGTCACCGCAGCCAGCGCCGGCGTCACATTGAGCCCGACGTCGGCCCTCTTCAACGTCGACACCCGCCGGACCCTGCTGGCCAAGATGACCGGCGCCGGGCCGGTGTTCATCCTCATCCTCGTCATGCCCCTCTTCGCCCTGACCCTCTTCACCGCCCTGCTTGCCCGGCCACTGCGCGCCCGTCACTACCTCGTCATCTTTGCGACCACACTGGTCACGGCCTACTGCATGTCCTTCATCGGAGGCCGGATCTACCTGCTCGGGTTCCTGCTCGGGGGCCTGGTCCTGTGGCATTACGGGCACCGCCGAATCAAAGCGGGCACCCAGTTCCTGATCTTCGTCGGCACCGGTGTCGCGGCCAGCGCGCTCGGGGTGATCCTCTTCCCCGATGCCTTCAGCTTCTCCGGATACGACCTGGTGCGTCGCCTCTCCGGGACGTTCGACGGCTTCGAGTTGACGCGGATCGCCATGTCCGACGTCAAGTCCTACTTCTGGGGTCTCACCCTGTTCGAGGACCTGTTCCTAACGTATGTTCCCCGCGCCCTGGTCTCGGCCAAGCCGGTCATCTACGGCGTCGTGCGGGCTCAGGAGGCGACCCTGCCCGGCTTCTACGACGCGGTCGGGCAGACCTCGACCTACCCGCCCTCCATCCTGGCCGAGGGCTACCTCAACTTCGGCTGGGCCGGATTCGTGATCCTGCCCTTCCTGGCCGGTGTGGCGCTCCGGGCCCTCTACGAGAAGGGTCGGGAACTGGGCGGCGCGAACCTTGCCATCCTCGCCCTCACCGTCGGGCAGATGCTGGTGGTGATCCGCAGCCTCGGAGCCTTCCTGGCCCAGCTTGTCATCTACAGCGGGTTCGCCTTCCTGGCGTTCCGGCTCCACATCCCTCTTCGCCGGCACCGCCTCCTCACCCGGTCGTGACAAGAAGATCGGCCGTCAGCTGGGCAGTGGTACTGGCACCGGTCGGGTTCGCGCTGGCCCGGGTTCTCGCCGCCGCTCCCAGCCAGGCGAGTGCCACCGTCCACCACGACACCAACCAGTTCGTCGGGCTCGCCGGAGA
>JBOGFE010000042.1:0-7039 GCA_050741935.1 Acidimicrobiia bacterium
GGGCACGGGAGGCCCCTGCGCCGGGCAGGCGAGGGCGACGGCGTCGGTGGCGGTGCCGGTGGCGTCGAGGCCGAGGTCGGCGAGGGCCTGCGCCTTGGCCTCGGTGGCGGTGGCCACGGCGTTGACGAGGGCGGCGTCCGACAGGCGGACGGGCAGGACGGCGATGAGGTTGATGGTCCCCGCCGTCAGCGCCAGCCCCTCGCCGGCCGGGGCGGCGGCCCGGATGGGATGGCCGAGGCCGACGGTGGCGATCACCTCCACCCCGCCGTCGGTCGCCGCCCGGGCCGCCCCCACGTCGGCGGCGGTGAGCATCCCCACGCCCGGGCCGGCCAGGCCCAAACCGGTGGCGATGGCAGCCAGGTGGACGTCGGGGTCGCGCCGGGCGTAGCCGGGGGGCACCTGGGCGTTGAGGACGAACCGCCGCAGTCCCAGGCCGCCGCCCCAGGGCGCCGAGGACACCACCCGCAGGAGGGCGGGAAAGGGCACGACGAGGACCGGCATGGCCCCGTCGGGCTCCTCCCGGACGCGTAGCTGGACCTGCACGGCGCGCCGCACGGTAGCCTCGGGCCGGCCAAGGAGGCGGCATGGAGCGGGCACTGGTCGTCGGCCTCGTCGTCGGGTTGGCGTTCGCCGCCGCCTGCGGGAACGACGAGGAACCCCTCACCAAGGCGGAGTACCTGGACCGGGCCAGGACCATCTGCAAGGAAGGCAACGAGGAGCTGGCCAAGGCCACCCAGGACGAGTTCAAGCAGGTCAAGCAGGGCGAGAAGCCCACTCCCGAGCAGCTCGAGACCTACGCCCGCGACGTGGTCGTCCCCATGGTCCGCAAGCAGGTCGAGGCCCTGCGTGAGCTCCCCGGGCCCGAGGGGGGCAGCGACCAGGTGGACGAGATCTACGACGCCTTCGAGAAGGCCCTCGACCGGATCGAGGAGAAACCGGCGCTGCTCACCGGGAGCACCGACATGCTGGCGGTGTTCGAGGAGGCCGACGACCTGTCCAAGAAGTACGGCTTCCCCGTCTGCACCTGACCGGGGCGCCCGGGGCTCAGCCGGCGCCGGCGGCGACGTCGGCGGTGCAGAAGGCGCAGCGGGTGGCGGCGATGGGGATGGACGACAGGCAGTAGGGGCAGTCGCGGGTGGTGGCGGCGACCTCGGGCTCGGTCGTGCGCCGGTCCATCATCTTGGTGACGGGCCGGACGATGAAGAAGAACACGGCGGCGGCGATGGCCAGGAAGTTGATGAGCTCGTCGATCACGGCGCCGTAGAGGAACTCGGCGCCCCCGATCTTGAGCGTGAGCGCGGCCAGGCTCGGCTGTTCGCCGGGTATGGCCAGGACCGGGGTGACAAGGCCTTTGACGACAACGTCGATCACGGCCTTGAAGGCGGCGCCGATGACGACGGCGACGGCCAGGTCGATCACGTTGCCCCGCAGGATGAAGGCCTTGAACTCCTTGAGCATGGTGCCTCCCAGGCTCCGACGTCCACGCTGCCGGGTCATGTTCTAGTGCACGGGCACCCGGCAGACCGGTATGACGGGCCGCGGAGATCGCGGGCCGTGCAGGAGGCCAGGGTGGGCGCGGAGAAGACAGAACGGGCGAAACTGGAGCATTGGGGGCTTACGTGGACAGAACGCGCGCCGTGGTGTTGGCGATCGGCCTGCTGACCGCCGGTCTGGGGTCGGTGGGGGTCGCCGCGGCCGCCACCACCACCGCCGGCGTCGAGGACTACCGGTTCGACCCCGGCGAGGTGCACATCGCCGAGGGCGACCGGGTGCGCTGGGTCAACCGCGGCGAGCAGGTCCACACCATCACCAGCGACGACGCCGACGCCGAACCTTTCGACTCGGGCCGGCTGGGCAAGGGCGACGAGTACACCCACACCTTCGACGCGCCGGGCCGGTTCACGTATCACTGCGAGGTCCACAACAGCATGAAGGGCGTCGTCCAGGTGGGTGAGCCTCCGACCACCACCACCTCGTCGACCGCGACGACCACGTCATCGACGACCACGACGACCGGTCCGGCTCCCACCACCACGACCACGGCCCCGGCGCCGACGACCACGACAGCACCTCCGGCGCCGTCCACCACGACGCCCACCACCCGGGCGCCATCGGCCGCGGCGTCGCCGGCGCCGACCCCGGCCACCGCCCCCACCACGACCACGAGCGCCGCCCCGACGACGACCACCACCGCGCCCACGACGACCACCACCGCCCCCGAGACGACAACCACGACGGTGGCCGCCGAGCCCGGCACCCCGCTGGGGCCCGAGGTTCCCCCGCCGCCGGAACCCGAGGAGGCGGACGGCGAGGGCGACCTGGCCGGGGACCAGGTGGCGGCGCCCCGCCCGGAGGGTTCTGACGGGGGCGGCGACCCCATCGTGTTGCTGCTGATCGCCGCCGTGCTCGGCGCCGGAGCCTTCGGCGGCTGGACGCTCTGGAAGCTCCGACCGGGTCACTCCGCCTGAACCTCCCGAAATGCGACAACCCCCCTGCATTGGGGCGAAAGGGGAGGAGTTGCACCGCCCGGCGGAGAAGTGAACCCGCACGGCGCCTGATGTGAGGGCGTGGGGGCAACTGGGGTTTCGGGGGAGGTGCGGTGTCACGACGGGCCGCGGAGCGGCTGGTGACGGTCGGCCTGCTGTTCGCGGCCGGCGCCATGGTGCTCTCCAACAGTGGCGCCGGCCCGTCCGCGCCGCCCCGGCACCGGGCTCCGGTGGTGTGGGCCTCGGTCGTGATGGACACACCGGTGGCGGACATCGGGCCCACCGAGGACCCCGGTTGTCCACCTCCTCCCACTGACCCGGGCGCACCCCCGCCGCCCCCGTGTGAGACGACCACCACGACGACGACGCCCCCGCCGACCTCCCCGCCGACCACGGAGCCTCCGACCACCACCACGACCGAGCCTCCGACGACCACGACCACGGAGCCGCCGACCACGACGACCACGGAGCCGCCGACCACGACGACGACCGAGCCGCCGACCACCACGACCACGGAACCCCCACCGCCCCCGACGACCCAACCGCCGCCGACGACGACCACCACCCGGCCGCCGACCACCACGACGACCGAGCCTCAGCCGCCGACGACCCAGCCGCCGACGACCCAGCCGCCGACGCCCCAGCCGCCTCCGTCGACGACCACGACGCGCCCGCCGACCACGACAACCCGGCCGACGACGTCCACCACCCGGGCCCCGGCCACGACGTCGACGACCCGGCGGACGGCCAACTCGGCGCCGCCGCCGACGACGACCACCACGGAACGCCGGCGGCCGACGACCACCACGACCGAAGCGCGCCGGTCCACGACGACCACCGAACGCCGGCGGTCCACGACCACCACCACCCGCAAGAAGGCGACCACCAACACCACCCGGAACCGGGCCGTGATCAAGCCCTCGACCACGACCTCGACCCGGCCGGCGAAGACCCCGCGCACCCAGCCCAACGACCTCCCGCTGCCCGGTACCACCGGTCCCAAGGCGGCGCCGGCTCCCGTTCCCACCCGCCCGTCTCCCGGCGGCGGGACCCGGGTCCCGAACGGCGTGGGCGGCGAGTTGAGCGACGACGAGACCGCCACCGATGACGCCCAAGCCAAGAAGAAGGGCGGCGGCGGAGGCTCGGGCCGGTCCCAGGACGGGGAGGAGGAAGTGGCGGCGCCCGACGAGGAGAACCGGATGGAGAGCCTCCTCGAGCAGTGGAACATCCCCCGGCCCGACATCCGGCCGTCCACACCCGAACCCTCGGCGGCCGACGGCCCGCCGGTCACGGCCGTGGCCGCCGACCAGAAGAAGAAGGGGACCTCACCCGTGCCCGACGGGCTGACCCTCCTCTTCACGCTGCTGGTGACGATCTTCCTCGCCGGCGGTGGCTACGTCGCCTACCGCAACTGGTCCAGCCGCTACCAGCCCGCCTAGCCCGCCGCCACCGGCGTCAGCCGGCGGCCCGCTTGTGAATGCTGGGCGGGAACAGCTTCGCTTCCACGCAGGCGGTGGACCAGGCGTCGAGCCTGGCCACCGTGTCGTCGAGGTCGGAGCCGATGGCGCCGACCACCGACCTCTGGCCGGCGTCGGTGCGGGCTTCGATGTCCTCCCGCAGGCGCCGGCCCTCCTTGGACAGCCGGTCGCCTTCGAGCAGCCCGGCGCCCCGGAGCTGGTCGGCGGTGGCGGCGAGCGTTTCGGTGGGCCAGGCCCGGGACGCGCTGTAGGCGAAGAGGGGCAGGCCCAGGTAGAGCTCGGTGAGGATGTTCATGGCCACCGGGTCGAGGCCGGCGGCCACGCAGGTGGCCACGTGGGTGTCGCCCCGGTGCTCACGGATGATGTCGCAGGCCCGCCACAGCTGCCCGACGGGGCGCTCGGGCCAGGGCTGGGAGGCGAGCCCGGAGAACAGGGGTCGCCCGGTCCCGTCGGCGGCGTCGATGCCCCGGCGCAGCGCCGAGACCACTCCGGAGACGTCGGCGGCGCCGACGACCGCCTCGAGGCTGGCGGTGGTGGCCTCGTCGCGGGCCTCGACCAGCTCCGACCGCCCCACCTTGCCCCGACCCTCCTCGTAGAGGGTGGCGATCAGCCCCGGCTCGAACACGGCGAAGGAGGAGACGACGACGGACGCCGCCGGTTCCCCCAGGCCCGAGGCCCGGCCCCACACATAGCCGGTCAGGAAGTTGAGCCCCAGGGAGGCCAGGGTCTCGTTGGTCTTGCGTGACCACACGGCATGCATGGCCACCGGCTCGTAGGCGTCCCGCAGCCGGCGGGCCGGGTGGGTGGCGGCGGGAGGCGGCGCCGATCCGGGGGGCGAGGGGGCGTAGAAGGCGTCGAGAGCGGCTTCGTAGTCCATGTCGGTCAAGGTACTACCGGGGGGTCACCCCTCCGGACCGGGGGTCTTCATCGCCTCCAGCCGGCCCAGCGCCGCCTCGCCGGCGGCCGAGTCCCGGCCCACGGCCTGGGCCAGGGCGCCGGCCTCCCGCAGGCTCCGGTGCAGGGCCCGCACGGTGGTCACCGCCGATCGCAGGTCGAGCTCCACGGCGTCGAGGGCGACGGCCAGCCGGGCCAGGGCGATCACGGTGAGGGCCAGGGCCACGGTGGCGAGGACGACGGCGGCGGGCACGAGACGCCGATCCCCGTCAGGCCAGGTGGGTGGCGAACCAGCCGAGGAGGGCGGCGTAGGCCTCGTCGGCCGCGGTCTTGTTGTAGCGGGCCCCGGTGTCGTTGAAGAAGGCGTGGTCGACACCGTCGTAGGTGTTCACCTGATGGATGAGGCCGGCGACCTTGAGGGCGGCCACGGCCGCGTCCCTGCTGGCGTTGACCCGGGCGTCGAGCCCGGCGTAGATGGCGAGCACGGCGGCCTTGGCCCCGGTGAAGCTGGCGCCGTCGGGAAGGACCCCGTAGAAGGGCACGGCGGCGGCCAGGCGGGGTTCCGGGGCGGCCAGCACCGACCAGGTCATGGCTCCCCCGAAACAGAACCCCATCATCCCCACCTTCTGGCCCGGAGCCCTCCGTTCGAGCTCGTCGATCCCGGCCCGGGAGTCGGCCACCAGGCGTTCCCGGGGGGCGGCGGAGAGGGCCGCCTGGGCCTTGGCCTCGTCGCCCAGGCCGGCGGTCCCCCCTTCCTCGGACAGGAGGTCCACGGCCAGGGCGGAGTAGCCCGACGCCGCCACCCGGCCCGGGAGGGCCACGAAGTGCGGCGTGAGCCCGCGGTTCTCGTGGATGATGAGCACGGCGCCCTTGGGGGTCTCGGGCGTGGAGAAGGAGCCCGTCAGGTTCCCCCGCGGGCCCTTGAACGTGACGAGATTGGTCTCCAGCGGGGCGACGGTGGTGGTGGTCGTACTCGAGGGGGCGGTGTTCTGGGTCTCGGCCGGGGGCCCGTCGGGCACGGAACCGGTGTCCTCGTCACCGCCGCAGGCGGCGAGCAGGGCGACGGCCGCCGGCGCCGACAGCCCGAGCAGCGCCAGGCGGCGCAGCGCCTCCCTCCGGGTGAGGATCCCGTCGGCGGCATCGACGGCGATCTCGGTGGCGATGTAGTCCTCGAAGGCCATGGCCGCAACCTACCGCAGTAGTTTGCGGGCTGTGCTTATGGCTCTTCGCCTGGCGGCTCATCGCTCTGCGGCCGGGGGCCCCTGCCCCGGCGGCCCTGTTTCACGGTCCGCCTGATGGTTCGCCCTGCCTCGGTCGTCCTGGTGAACACCGGCCACGGGAAGGGCAAGTCCTCGGCTGCCTTCGGCGTCATGGGCCGGGGCTGGGCCCGGGGCTGGCGGGTGGGGGTCGTCCAGTTCATCAAGGGCGGGAAGTGGAAGACGGGCGAGCGCAAGCTGGCTGACCACCTCGGCATCGAGTGGCACACCCTGGGCGACGGCTTCACCTGGGAGTCGACCGACCTCGACGAGACGGCGGCCAAGGGCCGTCACGCCTGGGAGGTGGCCCGGGAGAAGCTGGCCAGCGGCGACTACGACCTGCTCATCCTCGACGAGCTGACCTACGCGGTGAAGTACGGCTGGGTGCCGGTCGAGGAGGTGGTGGCCGGGATCACCGGCCGGGCGCCGAAGACCAACGTGGTGGTCACCGGCCGTGACGCCCCCACCGAGATCGTGGACGTGGCCGACACCGTCACCGAGATGCGCAAGGTGAAGCACGCCTACGACACCGGCATCAAGGCCGTGAAAGGGATCGAGTACTGAGCGGATCGCTGCTCCTCGGCCTCGACCTCGGCACCACCAACCTGAAGGCGCTGCTGGTGGACGCCGACGGGGCGGTCAAGGCCGGCTTCAGCCGTCCGACGCCCTTCGCCGAGTGTCACGGGGGCGGGGTGGAGATGGAGGGATCCGACCTCGAGGGCGCCATCGCCGAGCTCCTCGCCGACATCGGTGCGGCCCGGCCCGACGTGGCCGGGGTGGGGGTGGCGGGCATGGCCGAGAGCGGGCTGCCGCTGGCCGAGGGCCACCCCCTCGGCCCGGTGATCGCCTGGTTCGACGGGCGGGGCGAGGAGACGGTGGCCGAGCTGGCGGCCGAGCTCGGCCCGGCGCTGCCCCTGCGGATCGG
>JBOGFE010000043.1:0-7977 GCA_050741935.1 Acidimicrobiia bacterium
CACGAGCACCTCGACCCGGACCTTGGGCACGAAGTCGACCGTGTACTCCGTGCCCCGATAGACCTCGGTGTGGCCCCGCTGGCGGCCGAACCCCTGCGCCTCGGACACGGTCATGCCCTGGACGGCCAGGCCGCGCAGCACCTCCTTCACGTCGTCGAGCTTGAAGGGCTTGATGATGGCGGTGACGAGCTTCAACCGATCCTCCCCATGCTCCCGAGCTCACCGTAGGCGTAGGCCGTCTCCGCGTGCTCGCTGGTGTCGAGGCCCGAGATCTGCTCGTCCTCGCTCGCCCGCAGGCCGATGGTGGCGGCGATGACCTTGGCCAGGATGAAGGAGATGCCTCCCGACCAGACGATGGTGGCACCCACGGCCACGAACTGCTTGCCCAGGAGGTCGAAGCCTCCGCCGAAGAACGTGCCGTCGGCCCCGAGGGAGTTGACGCCCAGATCCGAGAACAGGCCGAGGAGGAGCGAGCCCACGATCCCGCCCACCAGGTGGACCCCGACCACGTCGAGGGCGTCGTCGTAGCCGACCTTGAACTTGAGCTGGCAGGCCAGGAAGCAGACGACCCCGGCCACGAACCCGATGATGAGAGGCGACATGCCCCCCACGAACCCGGCGCAGGGGGTGATGGCGACCAGGCCGGCGACGGCGCCGGAGGCCGCCCCCAGGGTGGTGGCGTGGCCACCCTTGATGCGCTCCACGACGAGCCAGCCGAGCATGGCCGCGGCCGCGGCGTTGTTGGTGTTGAGGAGCGCCTGGGCGGCGAGGGCGTTGGCGCCGAGGGCCGAGCCGGCGTTGAAGCCGAACCAGCCGAACCACAGGATGCCGGTCCCCAGCAGGGTCAGGGGGAGGGAGTGCGGTGGCATGGCGTCGCTGGGCCAGCCGCGGCGCTTGCCGAGCACGATGGCCAACACCAGGGCGGCGATGCCGGCGTTGATGTGCACCACCGTGCCCCCGGCGAAGTCCAGGGCGCCGAGGCTGAAGAGCCAACCGGTGGGGGAGAAGACCCAGTGGGCCACCGGCGAGTAGACCAGGATGAGCCAGGCGCCGAGGAAGACGGCCCAGGCCTTGAACTTCATCCGGTCGGCGATGGCCCCCGTGATCAGCGCCGGGGTGATGATGGCGAACATGAGCTGGAAGGCCACGAACGCCAGCGGCGGGATGCTGAGCGCGAAGGCGTCGACGTAGCCGGGAAGCGTGAAGCCTTCCGGCGGGACACCGAGGTCCTTCAGGCCGACGAAGTCGAAGTTGCCGATGAACTTCCCGCCGTCTCCAAATGCCAGGCTGAACGACACCAGCGCCCAGAGCACGCTCACGAGGCCCATGGAGAAGAAGTTCTGCATGAGCATGGCGAGCACGTTCTTCGACCGGACCATGCCTCCGTAGAAGAAAGCCAGACCCGGGGTCATGAACAACACGAGCGCCGCCGACGCCAGCACCCACGCGGTATTGCCGCTGTCCATTCCGCCTCCTCATTGCGTGCGTCGGCGACAGATTGACGACACGTTGTTTCTCTGGCGTCACTCGAGTGTTTCGGGGAGATGAACTCGCCCGGCACGGGGGAAGATTGGGAAATGAGGATCGGATTCAACGGTTCGGAGCGCTCCACGCTGGGGGTGGAGCTCGAGCTCCAGGTCGTCGACCGGGCCCGCTGGGCGCTGCACAACGGCGCCTCCGACATCCTGGCCGTGGTCGGTGAGCATCCCAAGGTGAAGCACGAGCTCATGGAGTCGAACCTGGAGCTCATCACCGGAGTGTGCGAGACGGCGGCCGAGGCCCGGGCGGACCTGGAGGCCACCCTGGGGGAGGTGGCGCCGGTGGCCGCCGGCCTCGGCCTGGCGCTGTGCTGCGCCGGCACCCACCCTTTCTCGGACTGGGCCGACCAGCGCATCACCGCCGATGAGCGCTACGAGCGCCTGGTGGAGCAGATGGGTTGGCCCGCCCGCCGCCTCAACATCTTCGGCATCCACTGCCACGTCGGGGTCCGGTCCGAGGAGAAGGTGATCGCCATCGCCAACGCCGCCTCGGCCTACATCCCGCACTTCCTCGCCCTGTCGGCCTCCAGCCCCTACTGGATGGGGAAGGACAGCGGGCTGGCCTCCATCCGCTCCAAGGTCTTCGAAGCCCTGCCGACGGCCGGCCTGCCCCACCAGATGGAGGACTGGTCGGAGTTCGAGGCGTTCATGACGACGCTCATCCGGGCGGGGAGCATCAGCTCGATCCGGGAGGTGTGGTGGGACATCCGGCCCCATCCGGTCTTCGGCACGGTGGAGCTGCGGATCTGCGACGGGATCCCCACCCTGTCCGAGATCATCACCGTGGCGGCGCTCTCCCAGTGCCTGGTGGAGTGGCTCGACACCCTGGCCGACCGCGGCTACACGCTTCCCTGCCCCCGGGCCTGGGTGGTGCGGGAGAACAAGTGGCGCGCCGCCCGGTACGGCATCGACGCCGAGATCATCCTGGACGAATCGGGCCGGGTGGCCCCGCTCCGGGTGGCCCTGAGCGATCTGGTGGAGGAGCTCGGCCCGGTGGCCAAGCGACTCAAGTGCACCGACGAGCTGGCCGGTGCCGGGCGGATCCTCGACCACGGCCCGAGCTATCTCCGCCAACGCCGCCTGGTCGCCGGCGGCGCGTCCCTGCCCGACGTGGTGGCCAGCCTGGCGGAGGAGCTGCGGACGGACCGCCCCCTCAGCTGATCAGGCGCTGTATCCGATCAGGCGCTGGCCAGGCGGCGGCGCCGGTTGGTGGGGAGGGGGGTGCGGGTCACGAGCCAGAGGAAGGTGAGCCCGACCAGGTCGAGGAGGTGGGTCGCTTCCGCACCGGCGCCGGCCCGGCCTTCGGTCAGGTCCACGGCGGTGGTGATGGCCAGGCAGGCGACCAGGGCCCCGACCAGGGGAAGCATCCCGATGGCCCGGGCCGGGCGCCAGGCGGCGAAGAGGAAACCGACGGCCAGGGCCAGGTCGAAGGAGCCGACCTCCCGGGTCAGGTGACCGGTCACGCCGTTGGTCCCGAAGGCCATGGTGGACAGGGCGATCACCAGCTGGACGCCGGCCACGGCGGCCAGGCCCCAGCGGAGCGCGGTCGGGTCGAGGCGCGACGACACCGGCTCCCGGCCGATGGCGGCCAGGATGGCGGGGGTCAGGTCGGGAATGGGATCGGCCGAGGCCACCCGCACGGAGCGGGTGAGGCTGACCACGTCGGCTTCCCAGTTCCGGCAGGCCGAGCAGGTGGCGAGATGCCCGGCCAGGGTGGCGGCGTCGAGGTCGGTGGCTTCACCGTCGAGACGCGCCGAGATGGCGTGGCGGTAGCTGTCGCATTCCATGCCCATATTGTCGTCTATCACCAACGGAAAGTTCCTGGCCCGTCACCAAACCGCGGGCGGTGACCGCCGGGGTAGCGTGCCGGGCGCATGGACCCCGAGTTGCTGCGCGTCTCGGCCAGCTGCGCCATCCCGCTGGAAGAGCTGGAATGGCGATTCTCGGCCTCGGGGGGGCCCGGGGGCCAGCACGCCAACACGTCCAACACCCGGGCCGAGGTGCGCTTCGACGTGGCCGGGTCGCCGTCGCTGGGTCCCCGGCAGCGGGCCCGGCTCCTGGAGCGCCTGGGACCCGAGGTGCGGGTGGTGGCCTCGGACGAGCGCTCCCAGGCCCGCAACCGCCAGCTGGCCCTCGATCGCCTCGCCGCCCGGCTCGCCGAGGCCCTGAAGGTTCAGACGCCCCGGCGGGCGACGCAGCCCACCCGGTCGTCGCAGCGGGAACGGTTGGACACGAAGCGCCGGCGGGGTGACGTCAAGCGGGGACGGGCCCGGCCCGACCCCGACGACTGAAGAAGAGCTCGGCGCTGCGCATCGTCACCTTCAACGTGAAGCACGGGTCGGTGGGCGCCGGCCGGGTCGACAACCGGCTGCTGGCCCGGGCCTGCGCCGGCCTCGGGGCCGACATCCTCGCCCTCCAGGAGGTGGACCGGCGGGCCGCCCGGTCCGGCTTCGCCGACCAGGTCCGCCGGGTGGCCCGGGCCACAGGGCTCTCGGCCACCTTCGGAGAGGCGGCCCGGCGCGGTCCCCTGCGGCGTTACGGCAACGTCCTCCTGGCCCGGGGGGTGCTGACCGAGGTCGAGGTGGTGGGGCTGCCCCGGCCCGAGCAGGGCGAGTACCGGGTGGTGGTGCTGGCCCGCCTCGTCCTCGACCCCGATCTGGCCGGCGCCGAGGGAGTGCCGGCGCTGTCGGTGGCGGCCACCCACCTGTCGTTCCGCCGGACCGAGGGCCCCGCCCAGCTCGCCGCCGTGGTCGAGCTGCTGGGGCGACGCCCCTTGCCCCGGGTGCTGCTCGGCGACCTCAACCTCGGGCCCGAGGTGGTGGAACCGGCGCTGGTCACCTCCGGCTACCAGGTGGCGGCCACGGGACCGACCTTCCCGGCGCACGCACCCCGGACTCGCATCGATTACGTGGCCGTGGCCGGCCTGGAGGTCGTCTCCGCCCGAGCCCCCGAAGCCGCCCTGAGCGACCACCGCCCGGTGGTGGCCGAGGTGACCGCGCCGCCGGGTCAGTCGGCCGGGACCGGCTGAGGCGACGGTTCGGCGGGGACCCGGGCCGAGGGGGACAGCAACGGGGCGAAGGCGGCCACCAGCAATCCGAGCCCGAGCCCGAGCGCGGCCGCGACCGACAGGCGGGTGACCCACAGGGGGGCGTCGGTGGCGACCTGGGAGCTGCTCAGGATGGCGAGATCGCCGAGGGCCCCCAGGGCGAAGAGCACGCCGGCTCCGGCGGCCAGCGCCGGCCCGGCCCGGGTGTCGCCCCGGAGGAGGAGGACCGACGCCAGCACGGCGGTGATCCAGCCGGCGACAGCCTGGAGGTTCTGGCCCGCCGCCTTGCCCGCACCGGAGCCGACGTTGCTGGCCAGGCCGGCCAGGCGGGCGACGTCGAGGACGATCAGGGCGGCCAGGGCGGCCACCATCGCCACCTGGGCCAGGCGGGGGCGCCGGGCACCGGGCCCCAGGACGAGGCCCACGAAGACCAGGCCGGCCAGGGCGGCGATGGCCAGCCAGGGCAACGTGGACGGCCCCGGGACCCAGACCAGGTCGCCCTTCACCAGCACCTGCTCCTGGCCCATCTGGATGGGCACCTCGAAGGCGGGGATGATGACGTGCTCGCGGCCCGGATCGGCTTTCACGGGGCCGGGAGGCTGGAGGCCCATGTAGTGGACGCGGTGGTCGTGGAAGCGGACGCTGTGGCCGTCCGACACCTTCTGCCACTGCGGCGGCGCCTCCGGGTCACTGGCGATGGCCGGGACCTCTTCGGTGGGGAACCGGGACCGGTTGCGGTAGGTGGCGGGGGAGCGCAGGTTCTCGAAGACGCCGTCGGGCCCGACCCTCAGGTACGGCTCCTGGGCGTAGCCGAGGACCACCGCTTCCACGTCGGAGGTGTTGGTGAGCAACAGGCGGTTGCCGGCCTCGACCACCTCGACGGTGATCCCGGGCCGTTCCGGCTCGATGGCCAGGATGCGGGTGCGGTAGTTGCTCGGGTTGGCGCCGTTGAGGGCGTGGGCGAGGGCGGGCGAAGCGGTGAGGAGCACCATTCCGACCGCCAGCCAGCAGGCGCGACGAACCACAGCCATGACCCCACTGTCGCTCGAGGGCGTTCGTAAGTTCCCGCTGATCTTCATTCGGCGCTGGCCTCGTTCAGCCGGGTGATCAGATCGGCCCGGGCCCGGGCCACCCGGGAGCGGATGGTGCCCACCGGGCAGTCACAGACCTCGGCCGCTTCGCCGTAGGACAGGCCGAGCACCTGGGTGAGGACGAAGGCCTGCCGGCGGTCGGGGTCCAGGCCACCCAGCAGGGCCTCCACGGAGACGGCCCGGGTCGGGTCGGCCACCGCCTCGGGGCGTTCCAGGCGGGTGACCAGCCGGCGGCGCCGGCGCAGGTCGCGGATGGCGTCGGCACAGGTGCGGCGGGCGATGGACAGCAGCCAGGTGCGGGCCGAGGAGTCGCCCCGGAACTTGGGCAGCGCCCGGTAGGCCCGCAGGAACACCTCCTGGGTGACGTCGTCGGCGGCCTCGCGGCTCACGAGCTGGGCACACAGGCGCCACACCTCGGCCTGGCTGTTGCGGATCCAGGCCGAGAGCGCGAGCCGGTCTCCGTCGCGCCCGGCCAGCAACAGGGAGGTCAGCTCGTCCGTGGTTCCTCCGAAAAGATCCGGGCACGTGCCCGGGAACTCCGAACACTAACCGCACGACTAATGCCGTCGTGGTCACCGGCCGTCGCCGCGCCGGCTGTGGATCAGCGGGACACGCGCTCTCTGGGCCCAGGTTGCCTCCCCTCGGCCTCCAGGTCCAGAGCCGACCCGCTGACCACCCGTCGGGCGCCGGCCTCGCCACCCGGCTCCCCCAGTGCCGGATCCAAAGCCAGGTTGCCGGGGCGGACGCCCGTCTCCCTTCTCCGGGCGTCCGCACCGGCCACCGGCTTCGATCTTGCGGAGGCTGGAACTAACAGAGGGGGTTGGGCGACTATCTGACCGTGAGACGCGTGCTGTTCGTCGTCGCGCTCGCCGGCCTGGGGTTGGTGCTGCCGGCGGCTCCCGCCTTCGCCCATGCCCAACTCCTGAGCACGGAGCCCGTCGGTGGCACCGCGGGCGATTCCCCGCCCCAGGTCCTGATGCGCTTCAGCGAGCCCGTCCAGGTCGCCCAGGTCGGCCTGCGGGTCTTCGACCAGGACGCCGAACGGGTCACCAGCGAGACGGCCCGCCATCCCAAGGGGAAGGCGAACGAGGTCGCGCTCGCGCTCCCGAAGCTGGACAACGGTCCCTATGTGGTCACCTGGCGGGTCACGTCGGCCGACTCGCACCCGGTCCACGGCGCCTTCACCTTCCGGGTCGGCCCCGTGCCGGCCGGGGGCGACAACAGCGGCGACATGGCCCGCGAGCTGCTGGCCGCCGACGGGGGGGACACGGCGGTGGGCGCGGTCTACGCCGCCCTCCGCTTCCTGGCCTCCGCCTCCCTGGTGCTGCTGGTCGGGACCGTGGTTTTTCTGGCTCTGATCTGGCCCGCCGGCCTGGTCGTGCGCCGGGCGCGACGCCTGGCCGTCGGGGCCTGGGCCGTGCTGGTCGGCGCCACCGCTCTGGGGCTCCCGGTCCAGGCCCTGTACGTGAACGGCCTCGGCTTCCCCGACCTGTCGGAGGTGGCCGGCCACATGTTCGACAGCCGCTTCGGCCAGGTGTGGGGCGCCCGCCTCGTGCTCCTCGGCCTGATGGGTGTCGTGATCATCGCCCTGGGCCGCTGGGGCGGCCGGCGCTCCGAAGCCGACGCCCTCCCCCGATCGCTCCTGGCCGGCGGCGGGCTGGTGGCCGCCGGCCTCCTGGTCACGCCGGCACTGGCCGGCCATGCCTCCACCCGTGATCTCGTTCCCCTGGCCGTCACCTCCGACCTCCTGCACCTCGGGGCGGTGAGCCTGTGGCTGGGCGGCCTGGTGTGCCTGGTGGCGTGCGTCCTGCCCCGGCGCCTGGCCGGCGAGCTGTCCACCGTCGTGCCCCGCTTCTCCCGGCTGGCGGCCGGGGCCGTGGCCACGATCCTGGTGACCGGCCTCTTCCAGTCCTGGCGGGAGGTGGGGTCCAGGGACGCCCTCTCCTCCACCACCTACGGCCGCCTGCTGATGATCAAGTTCGCCGCCTTCGCCTTGATGGTGGGCCTCGGGGCGTTGAGCCGGCGGTGGGTCCACGCCCGGTACCGGGTGCCGGCCCTGCGCCTCTCGCCCGGTCCCGGGGCGGCGGCCGTCGGGGACGCCGAGACTGTGGCCCACCTGCGCCGGTCGGTGGGAGCGGAGACCGTCCTTGCGGTGGTGGTCCTCGCCGTCACCGCCCTGCTGGTGGCGGCCGAGCCGGCCCGCTCCGCCCTGTCCCGGCCGTTCTCGGCCGAAATGACCACCGACGACCTGCTGGTGAACGTCATCGTCGACCCGGCCAAGGCCGGCCCCACGACCTTCCAC
>JBOGFE010000044.1:0-4117 GCA_050741935.1 Acidimicrobiia bacterium
CTTCACGCCGAGGAGCGGGACACAGTCGGGAACCGGCGGCGTCACATCGATCTGCTCCACGGCCGCCTCACGGTCGCCGAGCAAGCGCAGGAGTTGCGGGACGGGACCGTCTGGTTCGGACCTCCGAAGACCGAGGCCGGCAAGCGCACGGTGGCGGTCCCGCCGCACGTCCTGCCGGAGCTCGAGGCTCACCTCGAGACGTACGTCGGAACCGGGCCCGACGCCCGCCTGTTCGCCGGGTCCCACGGCGAGCCCGTCCTCCGCATGCGGTTCTACCGAGCCTGGCGGAAGGCAACTCAGGTCACCGGTTTCGCCGGCGTACGGCCCCACGATCTGCGCCACACCGGGAACACCTTGGCGGCGGCCACCGGGGCAAGCACGAGGGAGCTCATGGCTCGCCTCGGGCACGCCTCCCCCAGGGCGGCACTCATCTACCAGCACGCCACTGAAGACCGGGACGGCGCTCTGGCGAAGGCCATCTCCGACCTGATCACCGGCCAGGGCGAGCCAAGGGCCACTGTCCGCCAGCTCCTGCCGCGCCGCTCGGGCGAGTAGGAAATGAGCGACGACCCTGGCCCTCGCAAGCGCCGTGTTCGTCAGCAACGGCCCGGGGACGACCCGCTGGCGGTACTCGCCGTGTTGCGGGCGGCTCCCGGCACCGATCGAGCGCAGCTCATCTCCGAGACGATCGACGATGCCCTCGACATGGCGGGCCTATATGCCGTCGACGCCGGTGGACGCGTCGAGGTGCTTTTCGGCGTCTCCCTCTGGGAGCTTCCCGCTGAAGGTGAAGAAGCATCGGTCCTGCGTCGGTTCCCTGCCGCGCCCGTCTACTTCCGGCTCCACCCCCGTGATCTCGCCACCGAGGGCATTCCCACCTATCCCACCGGCCAGCCCGGCCACTACGAGGCGCAACTCCTCCCCGGCCGTTCACACCCGCAGGCCCCCGACCCCCTCGAAGACCCGGACCTCCCGTCCGAGCTGCTCGCCGCCGCGACCCGCTTCATCGTCGTCGCCGGTCAGTCGCTCCCGAACCCTGCCTACACTGGATCTGGCAGCGAGGAGGAGCCAGGGTGACCTCGGTCGAGACCTTCCTGACAGAAGTTGATGATGCCACCGTCGCCCGCCTGGCCGCCGGCCACCGGCCCGACGCCAGGGCAGTGGGGCTCGGCGTCGATCTTCGTGCCGACCCGAACCTCGTCGACGACGAAGGCCGCGTCGCTGTGCCACTCCACCGCGCCACTCACCCGTCGGCGGTCCGCCCGGGCCGTCAGATCAGGTTGGGGAGTTCGCTCGGCCGCTGGCGGGGGACCGTGGTCGCCTGGGACCTCGCTCTGGATCCGGCCGACCCCCTCGTGGTGGTCGACGACGTCGAATCCTGTTGACGGCATGCGCCAGATCGTCCACCTCTCATCGCCCGGGACGAGCCCGGAGGCTGAAGTCCGGGGCGCGGCGAACGCCGACTCCTTGCGCCCCCACCGGGGCCATTACGTCGGGCGTCTCGGCGGCCGCGTGCTCGTCGCCGCCGACTCCCCACACGAAGTCGTCAAGTGGCTCCAGCAACAAGGAGTCGAAGGTGCCGCCGTCTTCCGCGTGCCCCTCGACCCGACGGTGGATCCTCGCGGACTGACTGCGTGACGGTTCGCCTTCGAGCGTCTCCTCGACGCCGCTGACGAGACGATGGAAGTCACCCCGATCGTTCGCTGACGGAGGGCGGCAGAGCGTGGCGAACGCCGGCGGACGCTCCGACGGCATGGCACGGCAATGTGCCATGAATGTGCCATGCGGGCCCTTGTAAGGTCCTTGAGGCGCACACGAAAGGGCCCAAAAATAGCACCTGACCTGCGGTGATACGCCGAGAGCGGGTGACGAGAATCGAACTCGCGTTCTCAGCTTGGGAAGCTGATGTTCTGCCTCTGAACTACACCCGCGAAGGCCTCCAGGTTAGTCGTCGGAGAGGGCCCGCCGGAATATCAGCCCGGGGGCGACGGGCGGGTGAAGTGCTTGCTCAGGGTCTCCTCCTGGCGCTGGTAGGAGGAGCCGATGGCCTGGCCGTAGAGGGAGTCGGGGACCTCCAGCATCCGCTCGAAGGTGAGCTTGCAGACCCGCTGGCCGTGCTCGACCATGAACGGCACGTCGTGGGCCCGGACCTCGAGGGCGGCCCGTGACCCCCGGAAGCTCCCGTCGGGGTCGTAGCCGAAGCCGGGATCGAAGAAGCCGGCGTAGTGGGTGCGGAGCTCGCCGCTGGTGGGGTCGTAGGCCGTCATCTCCGAGGCCAGCGTGGGCGGGATGGACACCGCCTCGTCCGACATCAGCAGGTAGAAGCGCCGGGGCGTGAGGACGATCCGGTCGGGCCCCTCGTGGTTGACGGGCTCCCAGTACGGGTCGGGGTCCACCCGCTCGCCCCGGGTCAGGTCCAGGAGCGGGGCGCTGTCGCGGGCGCGGTACCCGACGCGGCCCGACGGGTCGCCCCGCAGGTCGAGGCTGAGGAAGAGCCCGTTGCCCAGGGCCAGCTCCTCGTCGGAGACGGGCTCGCCCCGGCGGAACAGCAGCGGCTCTTCCCGGTGGAAGGCGCGCACGTCGTCGTCGTCGAGGTCGGGGCGGCCCACCGACAGCCGGAGCTGGTTGAGCGAGAGGTCCTCCCGGACCCGGGTGGCGAAGGACAGCGGCACCACCTCGAGATAGAGCGGCCCGTCGTATCCCGGGGCGATCTCGTCGAAGCGGTAGCTCTCGTCGGTGATCACCCGGGTGAAGACGTCGAGCCGCCCAGTCGAGCTCTTGGGGTTGGCCTTGCCCTGGACGTCGGGCGGGAGCGAGAGCCGCTCCTTCAGGGGGATGAGGTAGGGCCGGTTCGTCTCCAGCACCGCCCCGCCCTTGTGCAGGTCCAGCTCGTCGATGATGTAGTCCTTGACCTTCTCCTCCACCGTCTGGCGGTCGGGCAGGAAGCTGCACCGGATCCGGTAGGCGACCTCTCCGAGGCGGAGGTCCAGGCTGGCCGGCTGCACGTTGGCGGCGGGGATCTTGAAGGCGCCGGCATCGATCACGCCGGCCTGGATGGCCTCCAGGAGGTACTGCCGGGGCAGGACGCCCTCCCGGCCGGCAGGCAGCGTCAGCACCGCGCCGGTCTCTCCGTCAGCCTTCGGCAGCCGGGCCCGGCGTGGGGGCGACGGGTGTGGGCGCGGTGGGGGCGCTGGCCACGGGAATGCTCTCGATGGCCTCCAGGAGGACCATGGAGATGTCCGACACCTTGACCTCCTCGTCGGCGCCCTTCTCCTTCACCCCGTCGTCCAACATGATGTAGCAGAACGGGCAGGCCACGGCGATGCGGTCGGCGCCGGTGGCGAGGGCCTCCTCGGTGCGCTCGATGTTGACCTTCTTGCCCGTCCGCTCCTCCATGAACATGCGGGCCCCGCCGGCGCCGCAGCACAGGCCCCGGTTCCCGTTGCGGGGCATCTCCAGCACCTGGACGCCCCCGATGGCGCCGATCACCTTGCGGGGCGCCAGGTACACGTCGTTGTGGCGCCCGAGGTAGCAGGAGTCGTGGTAGGCGATGCGCTCGTCCAACGTCGAGCCGGTGAGGGACAGGCGGCCGTCCTCCACCAGGCGCATGAGCAGCTGGGAGTGGTGGATCACCTCGTAGCGGCCGCCGAGGTCGGGGTACTCGTTCTTGAGCGTGTTGAAGCAGTGCGGGCAGCTGGCGATGATCTTCTGCACCCCGAGGCCGTTGAGGGTCTCGACGTTCTGCATGGCCAGCATCTGGAACACGTACTCGTTGCCCGAGCGCCGGGCCGGGTCGCCGGTGCACAGCTCGTTGGGCCCGAGGATGGCGAAGTCGATGCCGGCCCGGGTGAGGAGCTTGGCCGTGGCCGCCGCCACCTTCTTGTTGCGGTCGTCGAAGGACGTGGCGCAGCCCACCCAGTACAGGTACTCGTGACCCAGGCTGCCGGCCGCGGGGTCGACGATGGGCACCTCGATGTCGACGCCCCGGGTCCACGCCGCCCGCTCGTTCTGGCCCAGGCCCCACGGGTTGGACGAGTTCTCCATCCCCCGGTAGGCGTTGCCCAGCTCGGTGGGGAAGTTCGACTCCATGAGGGAGAGGTAGCGGCGGATGTCGAGG
>JBOGFE010000045.1:0-3867 GCA_050741935.1 Acidimicrobiia bacterium
AGATCGCTTGGGATCCGGACTTCGCGGCCTCCCAAGAACACAACTAGTTCAAGGAGTTCTCGGGGATCAGGCCACTCGAGTGGGCCCTGCCCATGCTCGACAACGGGTCCCGAGGATCGAGGCTAACACGTTCGCTTCGGTCGGACACGTCGTCAGGTGCTGCGCCTTCGGACGCGTCGGAAGCACCACGTGTCAGCCTGTCTCAGCATGGCCGAGGCGCAACGTCCGGTGTTCCGTGTTTGGCGGTGGGTCGATCTGTCGCCGGCGGGCCAACGCGCCTATGTCCTTCTGGTGGCCATCAAGCTGCTGCAAACGCGAAATGTTGCGGCTCCCGAGTCTTGGCTCAGTGCCGCCCGTGACGCATTGCAGGCCATGCGAGGCGACCAGCCGCGAGGTGTTGGCGCGGTGGAGTTGACGGTCGGGCCCGACGGCGTGGGTAGCGGGCTTCGCCTCAGCTCGGAGGAGTGGGCGCGGCTGGAATCGATGAGCCCAGAGTCGCCCCTCGACCTGCTTCTGATCCACAAGGCGGCGATTGAGTATCGACTGAGTCAGCGGGACGCAGTGCCAGCCGGGCTCGTCGGCATCGCGACAGATCTGGTCGCGTTCGACGGGTAGCCGGCGCGACCGAATGGCAGAGCTGCCGCTTCCCTCCGGGTGCCGGTCGACCGCTCCGGCTCAGTGAGGTCGGGACCGCCGGCTTTTGGAATGGGCCAACGAGGCGACGACATCGTTTCTCGGCGCCTGCGCCGCGGTGTTGGCACTGGCACCGGCGAAGATGGCGTCGAGGCCGTCGGCGAGCTCCTGGCGGGCCCGGGGGAAGAGGTGCCCGTAGCGGTCGGAGGAGACCCGGATGGTGGAGTGGCCGAGGTAGTCCTTGACCTCTTCCATGTGCCGCCCGTCGGCCACGAGGAGGGCGGCGCAGGTGTGGCGCAGGTCGTGGAACCGCAGCCGCTCGGGCAGGCCAGCGGCTTTCACCGCGGGTTTGAAGTGCCGGTCGTAGAAGTTGCGGTGGCGCAGCATCTCACCTTCGGTGGGAGGTGAACACGTACCCGTTGGTGGTGGGGAAGGTTCCGAGGTGCTCGCCGAGCATGTCGGCCAGGAACCGGGGGATGGTGAGCGTCCGGCGTTTGCCGCTCTTGGGCGGGCCGATCACCATCTGCGCTTTGCCTTCCCACAGCGAGGCGGTCACGTCGAGGGTGCCGGCCAAGAGGTTGAGCCGTTCGACCCGCAGGGCGCCGATCTCTCCGGCCCGGAGCCCGGCGTAGGCGGCGGTGTAGATCAGGGCCCGGAATCGGGGTGTGATCGCCTCGGCGAGCTGGCTGACCTCTTCGGCGGTGAGGAAACGCTGTTCCTCTCGGGCGGTGGTCTTGGGCAGCTTGATCCCCACGCAGGGGGAGCGGACCACGAGCCGGTCGATCTCCGCCGTGGACATGATCTGCCCGAAGGTCAGATAGATCGCCTTGACGGTGTCGGGGGCCAGTCCCGAGGCGGACATGGCGGCCACCCACGCCCGCACGTCAGCGGGCTGGATCCGCCCCACCGGTTTGCGTCCGAAGACGGGAGGATGTGGCGGCGCACATGGCGCTGGACCTTGTCCAAACTCGAGGGCGCCAGGTCGACCTTGGATGCCAGCCACCGCTGGGCGCATTCCTCGAACAGCACCTGCCCGGAGCGGGGGTCGACCCACTCGCCCCGCAGCAGGTCCGCCTCGGTGGTGGCCAGCCACCGTTCGGCGTCCACCTTGCGGGCGAAGGTCCGCGTCCGCTCCCGGCGATCCGGGCTGTAGGCGGCCTGCCACCGGCCGTTGCGGCGCACCACGTATCCCATCACCCACCCCCAGGCGTCGAGACCCCAACCCCGATCATCGGATCAGGATGTCCTCCGCCGGCCGTCGCCGGCCAGCGGCAGGACCGGATCCCGACAGCTCTCCAGCCAGTCGTCCACGTCACTGCGCCGGGTAACGCACGTGGCGGCCCACCCGCTGCCCGACGGGCCGATGCCCCGGTGGCGCCAGTCCTAGAGGGTCTTGATCGGCACCTGCATGTAGCCGGCGACTTCCTCGATGGTCAGCAGCGGATCCTCAAGTGCTCTCCGCTAGGGGGGTCGATCGTGTTCGCTCATCGTTCTCCGCCCGACGCTGGGGGCACCGACCGCGAGCGGATGCGTCGCACTCAGGTGGCCCGATCATCCGCGGCCCCAACCATGGGAAGCGGGCGCCGCACCTACTCCACAAATCAGGGACTCCTCGGCTTTCTGTGATGCCGTGAGCACCCGTGGGTCGGGGTCAAGGGCGGCCGGAGGCCGGCAGAGCGGACCCTTGACGCCGACCCTCCTGTAGGTCCCTGGTCTTCATCATGGAGATGAGCCCCGGCCTTGGCCGGGGCCTTGTTCGCCTTGGGGTGTTTTCAGCAGTGACGCGCACGCCTGGTCGTCCTTAGGTTTCGGAGTTGGGAAACAACCGGAACCGAGGAGGCGCAGGACGTGCGCGTCACGACCGCATTCAACAAGATGCTGGGCATCGTCGGGGCCACGGTCGCCTCGGTGACGTTCGCTCCCGAAGGGATCGTGGTCGGGCTCCGCCGGCGCCGAGGCAAGCTGGTCTGCCCGTGCGGGTGGAAGACCCGGGCCGTGCACGACCGGTCGACGCGGCGCTGGCGCCACCTCGATCTCGGGTCTTCTCGGTTGTGGCTCGAGGCCGAGATCCGCCGGCTGCGGTGCCGCCGCTGCCGGCGGGTGCGCACCGAGGAGGTGCCCTGGGCGCGGCCCAAGGCCCGCCACACCCGGGACTTCCAGGACGTCGTGGCCTGGTTGGCCCAGCGCACCGACAAGACGACGATCACCCGGCTGCTGCGGGTCTCGTGGGAGGCGGTGGCCCGCATCGTCATCGTCGTGGTGGCCGAGGAGATCAACGACGCCCGCCTCGACGAGCTCTACCGGATCGGCGTCGACGAGGTCAGCCACCGCAAGGGCCACCGCTACCTCACCATCGTCGCCGACCACGACCGAGCAGGCGCCGTGGTGTGGGCGCGGCCGGGCCGGGATGCGACCACCCTCGAGGCGTTCTACGACGAGCTCGGGGAGGACCGCACCGCACGGCTGGAGGCGGTCAGCCTGGACATGGGCGGGGCCTACAAGGCGGCCACCGACGCCAAAGCACCCGAGGCCCGCCAGTGCGTCGATCCGTTTCACGTGATCAAGCTGGCCAACGAGGCCATCGACAAGACGCGCCGGTGGGCGTGGAACCTCCACCGCGGCGAGGGCCTGCGCTCTGCCCGCTGGGTGAAACGCACCCGCTGGGCGCTGCTCAAGGACCCCGCCGCCCTCAAGGACTCCCAGATCGAGGTGCTCCATGAGCTGCGCCGACAGCGTTCCGTGCTCTACCGCTGCTGGCAGCTCAAGGAGGGCCTGCGGGACCTCTACCGCCTGGCCGACCCGGCCGACGCTCCCGCCCACCTCGACTGGTGGCTGAACTGGGCCTGTCGCAGCCGGATCCCCGCCTTCGTCGCCTTCTCCAAGACCGTCCGGCAGAACCGGGAACGCATCCTCGCCGCCGTCGAACTCGGCCTCTCGAACTCGAAGCTCGAGGGACTCAACTCGAAGATCCGCCTCATCAACCACCGCGGCTACGGCCACCGCTCAGTGCCCGCCCTCATCGCCATGATCTACCTCTGCTGCGGCGGCATCACCGTGCAACTCCCCACAGAAAGGTGAGTAGAACCGACTTTTTCAGGGGGAAGTAACTAAGGGCGGCCCGTTTCCGCCCGACGAAGCCCTCATGAAAGGGAGCGGAAGTCGGTCTTACGAGTTACTCCCGGCTCCAAAGGTGTGTGCATTTCTGACGCCCTGACCGTCAAAACTGCACGCGCC
>JBOGFE010000046.1:0-5743 GCA_050741935.1 Acidimicrobiia bacterium
GCCGGCACGGGAGCCGTCCGCCGCCGAACCCGCGACCGAGGTCGCGGCCGACGGAGCCGGCCAGGGCGGCGGCGCGCTGCCCCTCACCGGTGCCGGCACGCTCGGCCTGGTGACGGCGGGTGCGCTGACGTACGGCGCCGGCGTGATCGTCTCCGCCCTCGCCCGCCGGAGGCGGGCTCCGTGATGCCGTCCTGACCCTCGACGGGAGCTCGCCACCCGATGGCCGGATGCCCGGCCGCGGGCCCGGTTGACCCATGATGGCCGGCATGGAGATGCGATACCGGCAGCTGGGGAGGTCGGGGCTCACCGTGTCGGTGGTGGGCGTCGGGTGCAACAACTTCGGCTGGCGGATCGACGCGCCCGAGGTCGAGAAGGTGGTGGGCGCGGCCCTGGACGCGGGCGTGAACCTCTTCGACACCGCCGCCATGTACGGGCGGCCCGCGGGTACGTCCGAGGAGCTGTTGGGCCGGGCCCTCGGTTCCCGGCGGGACGAGGCGGTGGTGGCCACCAAGTTCGGCGCCCGGGGGTTCTCCAGCCTGACCACCGAGGAACGCGACCCCGGGGGTTCGCGCCGTCACATCCGCCAGTCCGTGGAACAGTCGTTGCGCCGCCTGGGAACGGACTGGATCGACCTGTTCCAGCTCCATGTCCCCGACCCCTCCACTCCCATCGCCGAGACGCTGTCGACCCTCGACGATCTCGTCCGGGAGGGCAAGGTCCGTTACGCCGGCTGCTCCAACTTCGCCGCCTGGCAGGTGGCCGATGCCGACTGGACCGCCCGGCGCCACGGCTGGGCCCCGTTCATCTCCGCCCAGAACCACTACAGCCTGCTGGAGCGCGACGTCGAGAAGGAGCTGGTGGCCGCCTGCCTGCACTTCGGCCTCGGGCTGCTGCCGTACTTCCCCCTGTCCAGCGGCCTGCTCACCGGCAAGTACCGCCGCGACACCCCCGCCCCGGAGGGCACCCGGATGGCGGGCGACCGGTGGGCGCAGCGGCTGGCCGAAGCCCCCTGGGACCTCATCGAAACCTTGGAGGCCTTCGCCCACAAGCGGGAGATCGGGCTGCTCGAGCTGGCCGTCGGCGGCCTCGCGGCCCGGCCGGCGGTGGCCTCCGTCATCGCCGGCGCCACCAGCGCCGAGCAGGTCCGGGCCAACGTGGCCGCCGGCGCCTGGGTGCCGAGCCCCGAGGACGCCGCCGAGCTCGACGAGATCCTCTCGGGCGCGACGACGGGGCGCCGGCCCGGGGCCTAGCCTCTCGCCGTGCTGGTCGACCTCCTCTTCGACCCCTTCGGCGGGCGCTGGAGTGACGTCCGCGACGGTGCCCGGGCCGCGGAGGAGGCCGGTTTCGACGCCGTGTGGCTGTACGACCACCTGGCCGGCTCGGTGCACCGGGCCCCTCACGTCCTCGAGTGTTGGACGACGCTCACGGCCCTCGCCGCCAGCGTCCCCCGTATCGGGTTCGGTCCCCTCGTCCTCAACGTGGCCAATCGCGACCCCGCCATGCTGGGCCTGATGGCGGCGACGCTCCAGGAGGTGGGGGACGGTCGCCTCCTGCTCGGGTTGGGTGCGGGTGGCGGCCCGGAGACCCCCTACGCCACCGAGCAGGTGGCCCTGGGCCGGTCCGTGCCCGGCGGCGCCGCTCGCCGGCGGGCGGTCGAGGACGCCGTGGCCCGGTTGCGGGCGATCTGGTCGGGAACGGTGGCGGGGGTGACCGGTTTCCTCCAACCCCGGCCGCCACCCCCGATCATCATCGGCGGCTTCGGCCCGAAGATGGCCGAGCTGGCGGGCCGGGTGGGCGACGGCATGAACGTGCCCGCCGGGCGCGGCCTGCCCGGGCTCATCGAGGTGGCCCGAGCAGCCTGCGCCCGATCAGGACGGGACCCGGAGCGCTTCCTCGTCACCACCTCGGCCGGCCCCGATCGGGCCGAGCACGAGCGGTTGGAGGCGCTGGGGGTCCAGCGGGTCATCCTCCACATCCGGGCCCCGTACGTCGACGGGGTGCTTCGGGCGGGCGACGCCCTGCGGTGACGAACGGTGGGGGTCCTGACCGGGCGCGACGCCCGGCGCCTCAGACGACCTTGACCAGGGTCTTGACGTAGGCGTCGGTCTCGGGGCTCTGGTTGATGTCGGGGTGGGCAATGGTCTGGTGCACGTGGACGATCTCCATGAGCTCGTCCTCCGTGGCGGTGGTGAACGATCCCGGACAGTCCGATCCAGCGTCGCAGCAGCTGACCTTGTATGCCATCGGGCACCATCCTTCCGCCGGGCCCGGGCGCAACATCAGACGTCCGTCGATGGCTCGGCCCTGCCCCGCATCCTCGTCGCCCGTCGACATGCTGTCCGTCACCGGGGCGACAGAGCGGGCGTCGAGGCGCTGACACCCGGACGCGGCGAGGTCGGGGCGGCCCGGGACCCCCTCAGGCGGTGACGCGGACGGCCAGCTCGGCGGTGTAGCCGTTGTTCGTGTCGCCGGCGCAGGTGGCGAGCTGGGAGGTGGCGCCGTCGCTGAAGACCATGTCGCGCTCGAGGGAGGTCTGGGCCAGGTTCCGGACGCTGGCGCTGTAGCCGGTGGTGGCGTACACGAGCTGGCAGACGTCGGCGGGGAAGGCGAGCTGGGAGGTGGCCATCTTGCCGGCGGCGCTGGTGGCCTTGTCCAGGCTGGGATAGATCTCGAAGTGGATGTGGGGCCAGCGACCGGAGTAGGCGGCCGGGAAGATGCTCTGGAACGTCACCTTCCCGTCGGCGTCGGTCTGCTGCACGCCCCGCAGGTAGTTCTCGTCCGCCGCCCCCTCTGAGTACATGGAGTACCGGCCTTCGCGGTCGCAGTGCCAGAGGTACACGGCGGCACCGGCCAGCGCCGCGCAGCTCTTGCCGGCGTCGAGGACGGCCAGGTTGATGGCGAGAGGCACCCCCTCGGCCACGCCCGAGGCGGAGCCGATGCTGGAACGGATGTCGCTGCGCACGATGCCGCTCTGGGACAGGATGTTGGGGCCGTTGGAGCCGTCGCCGGGATAGGGACCGGCCGTCTCCCCGGGGATCTCGGTGCAGTTGGCACCCGACGTCGATCCCGTACCCGAAGCCGACGTGGCCGAAGTCGAGGACGACCCGCCCGAGGTCGTGGTGGTGTCGCCGGCGGCGGTCTCGTCGTCGCCGCCACATCCGACCAGGGCCACCAGACCGAGACCGGCCAGCAGCTTCAGGGCCCGCCGGCGCTCGAGCATCGTGGCCAGGTCGAAGGCCAGGCCGCGGTCGTGGTTGTCGGGGGGGTGCTGCATGCCGTCGTCTCCTTGGAGTCGGGTCCCGGGCGCACTGTACCCAGGCGCCGGCGCGCCGACTCGAAGGATCGCCGGCGTCAGCGGCGGGGCACGGGGAAGATGTCGGGGACGGGCCCGTCGTCCTGCGGCGGTCGGGTCGTGCTCGTGGTCGGCGGCGGCTGGGACCGCTCCGGCGGCGCGGTGGACGGCGACGTCGACGACGACGGGGCCGGGGCGGTGGACGAGGTGGGGGCCGGCTGGGGCGGAGCCTTGGGCTTGGGCGACGGCATGGGCGTCCACCACGTCGGGACCGGCTCGAGGTCCTCGGCCGTCCGGGCGTCGCCGATCTCGAAGCCGCCCCGCTCCTTGGTGCGCTCAGCCTCCTTCTTGATGGCCTCGGCCGTCTTGCGGGCCACGCTGGCCAGCTTGCCCGGGGTGGCGAAGGGTAATGGCTCCACGTCCTTCACGGCCTCGGCCATGAAGTCGTGCCAGATCATGGCGGGGATGGTCCCGCCGGTGACGCTGGCCACGCCGTGGACGTTGTGCATGGCGATGTTGGCGTGGGGCTGGCCCATCCACACCGCCGTCGACAGCGTCGGGGTGTAACCCACGAACCAGGCGTTCTCCCAGTTCTGGGAGGTGCCCGTCTTGCCCGCCGCCGGCCGCTGGATGTCGGCCCGCCGGGCGGTGCCCTTGGCGATCACGCCCTCGAGCACGTTGGTGACGTTGTCGGCCACGACCTCCTCGACGATCCGCTCCCCGTCCGGCTCCCGGTTGTCCTCGACCTTCTTGCCCTTGGGGTCGGTGATCGTGAGCACCGGCGTCGGGGCGACCTTGATCCCCCGGTTGGCGAAGACCCCGTAGGCCGACGCCATCTCCAGCGCCGAGGTCTCCGAGGTGCCGATGGCCATGACCCCGTAGAGCTTCTCGTCGAGGTTGATGCCGTTGATGCCCAGGCGCTTGGCCAGCTCGGCCGTCTCCCGGATGCCGACGTCCACGATCAGCTGCACGAACACGGTGTTGATCGACTTGTGCGTCGCCATGCGCAGGTCGGCGGAGCCGTAGGACGCCCCGCCGTAGTTGCGGACCGGCTTGTCGAAGCCCCGGGGCCGGACGGCGGACGGGGCCCGGTAGCGCTTGTCGGGGCCGAAGCCGGCCTGGAAGGCCCGGGCCAGCACGAAGGTCTTGAAGGCGGAGCCGGCCTGGCGCCCCGTCCCGCCCCCGAGCCGGCCCAGGGCCAGGTTGACCTGGGACGCCTGCCAGTTGCGCCCGCCCACCATGGCCCGCACGAACCCGGTCTGGGGTTCGACGGCGACGAGCGCCGCCTCCGGGTCGGTGGGCTGGTCGAGGCGGGCGGCGGCCGCTTCGGCGGCGGCCTGGAGGCGGGGGTCGAGGGTGGTCTCGATCTTCAGCCCACCCTGGTAGATCAGGTCGGCGGGGTAGCCCTTCACGTGGAGGAGGTACACCCGCAGGTAGTCCATGAAGAAGGGGAAGCGGCTCTCCGGCTTGGGCGCGGGCTGGATGGTGGGAACCTCCGCCCGGGCCTGGGCCAGCTCGGCCGGGGTGGCCATGCCGTAGCGCTCCAGCTTGTCCAGGGTCATCAGCCGGCGCTCCTCGGCCAGCTCGGGGTTGGCCCGGGGCGAATACAGGCTGGGGGCGGGGATGACGCTGGCCAGGAGGGCGGCCTCGGAGAGGGTGAGCTCCTTGGCCGGCTTGCGGAAGTAGCCCTGGCTGGCCGCCTCCACCCCGAAGGTGGACTCGCCCAGGTACACCAGGTTGAGGTAGCGGGCCAGGATCTCCTCTTTGGGGTAGGCCCGCTCCAGGCGGATGGCCAGCAGCGCCTCCCGGGCCTTGCGCTCCCAGTTGCGCTCGCCCCCCGTGTAGAGGCTCTTCACCAGCTGCTGGGTGATGGTGGAGCCGCCCTGGACGATCTCGCCCGCCTGCACGTCGGCTACCGCCGCCCGCCCGACGGCGTGCCAGTCGATGCCCCGGTGGCGGAAGAAGCGGCGGTCCTCGGCCGCCACCACCGCCCGGCGGATGGTGTCGGGGATGTTCTCGGGCGACACCGACACCTGCTGGTCCACCCCCCGGAACTGGCCGATGGGCGTGCCGTCGATGGCGAAGACCGTGGAGGCCTTGGCCTCGGGCTGGATCCTCTCCTGGGGCAGGGTGGCGGGGAGGGGCATGAACACGTAGGTGGCCATGGCCGTCGCCACCGTGGCCGCCACCACCACGGGGGTGAGGAACACCGCCGTCACGACCCGGCGGACCGTCCGCAGGAGGAATCGCCACGGGGAACGGCGCCGGCGCTCAGGCGGGGTCTCGCCGGCGGGATCGACCGAATCGGGATCGACCGGCTCGGGATCGACCGGCCCGGGATCGACCGGCCCGGGATCGACCGGCCCGGGATCGACCGGCCCAGCATCGACCGGCCCAGCATCGACCGGCCCAGCATCGACCGGCCCAGCATCGACCGGCCCAGCATCGACC
>JBOGFE010000047.1:0-11629 GCA_050741935.1 Acidimicrobiia bacterium
GGCGAGGCCGTAGCGGCCGCTGCCGAACGCCGGTCCCGCCACCACCAGGTCGGGAGCGGCGCCGGCGATCATGGCCAGGATCTCGCCGGCGGCGCCGGCCGTCCCCGCCGCGTAGTCGTCGCCGCACCACACGGTGGCGACGATCTCGAACCCGTCGCCGAGGGCCTCCTGGAGGCGCCGCCCGGGACCGACCGGCCCCTCGATCCAACCCGGCGGCTTCCCGGCCGCCTCCTCGCCGCCCACGCCGGCGAAGAACTGGTTGAGGTAGTGGACGATGCGGGTCATGCTGCCTCCCGGCACGTGAGGCGCCCCCAGCCGAGGGGGCTGAGCGAGCAGTAGACGACGGCGGTGGGAACGTCGAGGGCGGCGGTCGCCGGCATCCCCAGGAGGTCGAAGCGCTCCCCGCCCAGTGCCCGCTCCACCGCCGGGAGCAAGAGACGCTCGTCGTAGTTGCCGGTGCTGATCATGGCCGTGGCCCGCTCCGGGGGGACCACCACCGGCGGTCCGGTCCCGTCCGGCCCGGCCATCTCGGCGAAGATCCCCACGGCGGTGATCCCGACGTCCTCGAGGGCGTCCATCTTGAGGGCCATGTCGGCATCGGCGTTGCCCGCGCCCTCCTTGGTGACGACGGCGGCGTCGACACCGGCGGCGACGCAGAGGCGGGCGGCATGGGCCGAGACCCGTTCCTTGCCCGCCTGGTCGACCGGTTCGGGCGCGATCACCACGCCGGCGAGGATGAGGTCGCGCCCGTGGCGGGCCCGCAGGGCCTGGACCACCGGGTGGTTCTGGTGCATGTAGGTGGGGTTCTTCAAGCCCGGGTGGCCGAACTGGCCGCTGACCACGGCGCCGTCGTCGAGGTCGCCGGGGTCGATGAAGGTGGGGAGGGCGGCCCGGAAGCTGCGGCCGTAGACGAAGACGTCCTTGAACCGGCCCTGGGTCTGGAGGTTGGTCACCGCCACCACCCGGGGCAGTCCACCGGGGGGGTGCCCGCCGGCCGCCGGCACCTCCTCGATGGCGTCGGGCGGGGTGTCGAGGGCGGCGCCGGCCAGGTGGGCGGCCAGCCGCAGGATGCCCGTCCGCAGGGCGGCGTCGACGTCCTCCCAGTCGGCCCCGGCGGCCGGTTCGAACTCGACGACGAGATTGTGGGTGGCGGCGAGCGGCGACAGGGGCGCGGCCGGTCCCGCCATGTCGATGACCGCCTCCTGCGCCCGGGGGAGATGGCCGGCGGCCATCACGGCGGCGCCCCGCAGCATGTGGGTCGCGCCGCGGCCCTGGGGCTGGGCCGGGCCGACGAAACCGGGAAAGATGCCGCCGCCCCCGGGGCCCTTGGTGCGGGGTTCGACGGCGTCGAGGACCTTGACGATGCGGACCGACTCCCCCGGCGACGCCCACGACAGCCGCACGGCGCCCAGGGCGGGGTGGGCGAGGCGCGCCTGGGCCTCCTCCCGGTCGACGGTCAGGACACCGCCGGCGAGGTGGGTGTCCCGGCCGAACTCGACCGCCCGCACGGTGTGCACGAGGCGGGTGAGCCCCGGCCCTCCGGTGGTGTCAACCACGCCTTCGCTGCTCCACTAAGGCCACCTCCGGGCGCCAGTCGCCTCTTCGGGCGCTCTGACGACCCTAGGAACCCGGGAGCGGTAGAGAATCCCCCCTCGGAGGGACGGCCGGACGGGTTTTCCGGCTCCCTCCGGCCTCCGTCCGCCGAACGCTGGGGAGGCCGAAGCGTAAGTACGCCGGCCGCCGTTGCGGGTAAAAACACCTTTTGCGGCTGATGTTGCCAGTGGTACTTTTGCGGTAGTTGTTTCTTACGGGGTTCCAGAAGCGAGCAGGGCGGAGGCTTCGAGATGGATCTCCAGAGGCGCATCAGTCGCCTATTGGCCATAGCCGGCGTGGCATTGCTGGCCAGCGGCGTGGTCGCCGGGGCGCTCATCGGCGACGCCGGGGCGGCTCCACCGGACGAGCGGCACCATCCGGGCGACCCCACCACCACGACGTCGGATGAGACCACGTCGACCACCCGCAAGCCGAAGTCCGGGCGCACCACGACCACGACGGCGAAGGAAAGCACCACGACGACGACGGCCAAGAAGGCGGCGGCCGCCACCACGACCAGCACGGCCGCGCCCACGACCACCACCACGGCCCCGACCACGACGACCACCGCGAACACGAGCACGGCAGAGACGGGACAAGGTCAGCCTCCCGACCAGGGCACGTCCCCGGGACAAGGGCAGCCACCCGACGAGGAAGCGTCCCCAGGCCAGGATCAGGCGCCCAACCAGCAAGCGTCCCCAGGCCAGGATCAGGCGCCCAACCAGCAAGCGTCCCCAGGCCAGGATCAGGCGCCCAACCGGGGCGCCACCGCCGCCCAGGCGGCTCCCACCACCAGCTCGACGGTGAACGCCCCCGTCTCCCGGGGGCCCAAGTCGCCGATCGTGCCGCCCCAGAACCCGCCGCCGGCCGGCCCCGTCACCAGCACCACCGCGGCCAACCCGGTGCCGCCCGCCCAGGTAACCAACCCGCTGCCCCAGACGCCGGTGACCGCGCTGTCCGGCCCGCCGCCCAACCCGCTCACGTACGAGGCCGTGCAGGAGGAGACCCCCGTCGGCCCGCCGCTGCCCCCGTGGGACGCCGAGGCCAAGACCCCGGAGTCCGAGAACGCCCGCCAGGCGGCCGGCGAGGCGGCTGCCGCCCCCACCTCACGCCCGGCGAGCCAGCTGGGGATGACCGGTTCCGCCACCCGCACGCTCTTGTTCCTGGCCGGCATCGCCCTGCTGCTGGGCGCCGTGGCCATCGCCCTGGGCGAGCCCGGCCCGCTGCGCACGGCCCGGGCCACGGCCAACGAAGCCGCGGTGAGCGCCAAGGGCAAGCTCAAGTCCCGGACCCGGCGGCTGCGCCGCACCATCCCCGGCTGGGAATCGGGCGTCCCCCTCGCCCCCACCCGCCGGGCGGCCAAGCGGTCCCGCCTCGAACGCCGGGGCCGGCCCGACCTCGAGTTCAGCCCCCCCGGCGGCGAACCCGCAGCTTGATCGGCGTCGGCCCGAAGGAGAACCCCTCGCGGATCTTGCGCTCCAGGTAGCGCAGGTACGACGCCGGCAGGGCCCGGGTGGTGAAGAGCGTGAAGGTGGGCGGGTCGGTGGCGCCCTGGGTGGCGTAGAGGACCCGGGGCCGGTGGCCCTTGTCCTGGGGGGCGGGATGGGCCGCCTGGGCCTTGGCCAGCACCTCGTTGAGGGCCCGGGTGGGCACCCGGCGGTGGTACTCGGCCTGGGCCTGGAACAGCGCCGGCAGCAACCGGGTCACGTTGCGCCCCGTCAGGGCCGAGGTCTTGAGCACCGGGGCGTAGGCCAGGAAGGCGAGACGGTCCGCCACCTGGGCCAGGGCGTCCTCCCGGGCGTCGGCGTCGAGCAGGTCCCACTTGTTGAGGACGATCACGGTGGCGCAGCCGGCGGCATCGATGCGCTCGGCCAGGCGCTGGTCCTGGTGGGTGACACCATGGGTGGCGTCGATGACCATGAGCGCCCCGTCGGCGTGGTCGATGGCCTGCAGCGCCCGCACCAGCCCGTAGTACTCGGTGCCCTCGTCGATGCGGCTCTTGCGCCGCATCCCGGCGGTGTCGATGAAACGGAGTAGGCCCTCTCCGGTATCGACCACCGTGTCGATGGTGTCCCGGGTGGTGCCCGGAGCATCGTGGACCACGGCCCGCTCCTCCCCCACCAGGCGGTTGAACAGGGTGGACTTGCCCACGTTGGGCCGGCCGACGATGGCCACCGAGAACGGTGCCGCCTGCTCCTCGGCGCCGTCCCCCGCCTCGCCGGCATCGTCCCCGGCGGCCTCGTCGGGCTCGGGCAGGGCGTCGACGATGGCGTCGAGCAGCTCGCCGCTGCGCCGGCCGTGGAGGGCGGAGATGGGCACCGGGTCGCCAAGGCCGAGCCGGGTGAAGTCCCAGGCGTCGATCTCCCGGCTGACGTCGTCGACCTTGTTGACGGCCAGCAGGACGGGCTTGGCCGAGCGCTGGAGCACGCCGGCCACGGCCGCGTCCTCCTCGGTGGGGCCCACGGTGGCGTCGACGACCATGACGATGAGGTCGGCATCGGCCATGGCCCGCTCGGCCTGCAGGGTCACCTGGCGGGCCAGGGAATCCTCGGAGCGCAGCCAGCCGCCGGTGTCGACGACCGAGAACTGCCGCCCGGCCCACTCGCCCTCGACCACCTTGCGGTCCCGGGTGACGCCCGGCTTCTCCTCCACGATGGCTTCCCGCCGGCCGATGATCCGGTTCTCCAGCGTGGACTTGCCCACGTTGGGCCGCCCCACGATCGCCACCGTCGGCTGGCTCATGCCGGGCCCCGCAGGGCCTCGACCAGGGCCCGGCCGTCGGTCGCCACCACCTCGACCGGGCGGGGCAGGGCGGCGGGGGAGGTGCCGTCGAGGAACAGGTCCCGGGACAGCGTCGAGTCGGGCAGCAGGTAGCGCCGGCCGGCGGGGGCCTCGGCCAGCACCGGCCCCAGGTCGGCGCCGGTCATGAGCCCGGTGACGGCGATGTTGCCGCCGAAGAGGCGGTTGGGGACGGGCAGCGTGCGCACGTCGGCGCCGGCGGCCTCGGACAGGGCCGGGAGAAGTGGGGCCAGCACCCGGGCGCCGTATTCGCCGGTGAGGAGGGCGACGTCGGCGGGGGAGGGGGATTCTGTGCTTCCGGAGCGACCGTGGAGGTCGTTGCCGGAGCACAGTTCCCCGGCCACCGCCAGCGACACGGCCCCCGTCCGCCGGGGCGAGCGGTACCCGTCGGCCGGCGCCCCGTCGACCCAGGCGAAGAAACCACCCCGGTGGGGCACGTCGCCGGCACCCAGCGACGTCTCCGCGGAAACGCCGGCCAGGGCCGCCCCCACCTCGACCTCGAACATCCGGGCCATCCCGATGCCGTTCTCGTGCTGGGGGAAGCCCTCGTACTCCTCGGAGCCGGGGAACGCCGCCCCGGCCATCAGGTAGTACTCGTCCGCCACGAAGACCATCCGCCGGCCCAGCACGTCGAGGAACCGGCCCTGCCAGCGCTCGCACACAGAAACCACGGCCTCCGCCTCACCCGGCCGATGGACCCGCATGTCCGGCTCGGCGTTGTGGGCCGAGACCCCCAGCGGCACGACCCCGACACTGGCCAGCGACGGGTACTCGTCGAGCACGCCCAGCAACGTGTCCTCCAGCACGGGGCCGTCGTTCACGCCGGGGCAGACCACCACCTGGCCGTGGACCTCCACGCCGGCCTCGAGCAGCAGCCGCAGCCAGCGCAGGCTGGTCGCCCCCCGGCGGTTGCGCAGCAACCGGGTGCGCACGTCGGGGTCGGTGGCGTGGATCGACACGTACAGGGGCCCGAGGCCCTCGTCGATGACCCGCTCGAAGTCGGCCTCGGTGAAGCGGGTCAGGGTGGTGAAGTTCCCGTAGAGGAAGGAAAGGCGGTAGTCGTCGTCCTTCAGGTACAGGCTCTTCCGCATCCCCTTGGGCAGCTGGTAGATGAAGCAGAACGGGCAGTGGTTGTCGCAGGTGCGGACCCGGTCGAACAGGGCGCTGTTGACCTCGGCCCCGAGCGGCTCGCCGGCCCGCTTCTCCACCCGCACGGCCCGCTCCAGGCCGCCCCGGCGCACGTCGAGGTCGACCACCGCCTCGTCGGTGAGCACCCGGTAGCGGATGACGTCGCGGGGCGCCTCGCCGCCAACGGCGACGAACTCGTCCCCAGGGAGGATGCCGGCCCGGTCGGCCGGCGACCCCGGGGCCACGGCCACGACACGGGGAACAGACATAGAAAGCGCAGTCTACGGGGGAGTAAGCCGGTTCACGGCTGGGAAACAACCCGGTAACAGCGCATGTGCTGAGATAGGCGGCCGTGGGGGACCTCTTCGACGACTACCCCGCCGACGCCGGCTTCGACGAGATGTTCGAGCCGGGCGGCGACCCCCGACCGGGCTATCGCGCCCTGCACGAGGCGGTGGTGGCCCTGTCCTCCGCCGATCTGGAGGAGCGCTACGTCATCCGGGACCGCAGCCTGCGGGACCAGGGCATCACCTTCTCCTTCTCGGGCGAGGAGCGCACCTGGCCCCTCGACCTGATCCCCCGCATCATCTCGGCCGAGGAGTGGGCCGTCATCGAGGGCGGGGTCATCCAGCGGGTGCGGGCCCTGGAGGCCTTCCTGGCCGACGTCTACACCGGGGGCCAGATCATGGCCGACGGGGTCGTGCCCCGCCGCCTGGTGATCAGCTCCGACGGCTTCCTGCGCCAGGCCGCCTTCCTCGACCCGCCCAACGGCGTCCGGGTCCACGTGGCCGGCATCGACGTGGTCCGGGGCGCCGACGGCCGCTTCGTGGTCCTGGAGGACAACCTGCGGGTCCCGTCGGGGATCTCCTACGTGGTGGAGAACCGCCGCACCATGGCCCGGGTCTTCCCCGAGGTGTTCGCCACCCACCGGGTCCGCCCCGTGTCCGACTATCCCGCCCACCTGCTGGGTGCGCTCCAGGCCGCCGCCCCCCGGGCGACGCCGGACCCCACCGTGGTCGCCCTCACCCCCGGGGTGTACAACGCCGCCTACTTCGAGCACGCCTTCCTGGCCCGCCAGATGGGAGTGGAGCTGGTCGAGGGCCGCGACCTGGTGTGCCGGGACAACCTCGTCTACATGCGCACCACCGGCGGCGAGCAGCGGGTCGACGTGGTCTACCGCCGCATCGACGACGAGTTCCTCGACCCCATCCAGTTCCGCTCCGACTCCATGCTCGGCTGCCCCGGCATCCTCAACGCGGCGAGGGCCGGCAACGTGGCCCTGGCCAACGCGGTGGGCAACGGCGTGGCCGACGACAAGGCCATCTACCCCTTCGTGGCCGCCATGATCGGCTACTACCTGGGCGAGACCGCCATCCTCGACACCGTCCCCACCTACCGCCTCGACGTGCCCGAGCAGGCCGAGGTGGCGCTCTCCCGGGTCGACCAGCTGGTGTGGAAGCCGGTGGCCGAGTCGGGCGGCAAGGGGCTCGTCATCGGCCACCAGGCCGACGACAAGACGCTCGACGAGCTCCAGCGGACGGTCGCCGCCGACCCCCGGAACTGGATCGCCCAGGAGGTGGTCAACCTGTCCACCTCGCCGACCCACACCGGCCAGCGCCTGGCCCCCCGCCACATCGACCTGCGGCCCTTCGCCGTCAACGACGGCAGCCGGGTGTGGGTGGTGCCGGGCGGCCTGACCCGGGTGGCGCTGCGGGAGGGGAGCCTGGTGGTCAACTCCTCGGCCGGGGGCGGCTCCAAGGACACCTGGGTGCTGGCCGGCGCCGGCCACGCCCCCGAGACCCGGGAGGACCGGGAGCCGGGCGCCCCCCAGCCCCAGGGCCTGAAGGGCCCGGCCATGGAGGTGGGCCCGGCCTCGGGCCTGCTCCAGCAACAGCAGCAGCAGCAGTGAGCGAGGAGGCCCGGGGGGCGGGGTGCCCCCGAGGAGGAGGTCACCCATGCTGAGCCGCATCGCCGAAGGGCTGTACTGGATCGGCCGCTACGTGGAGCGGGCCGAGGACACGGCCCGCATCCTCGACGTCCACCACCACATCCTCCTCGAGGACCCCTGGGTGGACGAGCCCGCCATCTGCAACGCCCTCCTCGACGTCATGGGCGTGAGCCGGGAGGTGGCCGCCCCCAGCGCCCGCACGGTCAACGACCTGCTGGCCTACGACGACGCCAACTCCACCGCCATCACCGGGGCGCTGTGGGCGGCCCGGGAGAACGCCCGGGGCGTGCGGGACACGATCTCCTCGGAGATGTGGGAGTGCCTCAACGCCACCTGGCACTCCATCAGCGAGCGCCGGGCCATGGCCGCGGGCAACCCGTCGCCCTTCTTCCGGTTCGTGAAGGAGCGGGCCGCCCACTTCGCCGGCCTGGCCGAGTCGACCATGAGCCGGGACGAGGCCTGGCGCTTCCTGTGCCTGGGGACGGCCCTGGAACGGGTGGACATGACCTCCCGGCTGCTCACGGCCCGCTGGACCGACCCCGCCGGTCCCGCCGGGTGGGTCACGACGCTGCGCTGCTGCTCGGCCCACGAGGCCTACCTGCGCACCTACCGCCGGACGGTGGACACCTCCCTGGCCGCCTCCTTCCTGCTCCTCGACCGGCTCTTCCCCCGCTCCGTGTACTACTCGCTCACGGTGGCGGAACGGCGCCTGGCCGAGCTGTCCCCCGGGGCGGGGCGCTACGGCATCGAGGACGAGGCGGCCCGGGCGGTGGGCCGGGCCCGGACCATCCTCGAGTTCCGCCGCATCGACGAGCTGCTCGTCGACCTGCCCGCCGTCCTCTCCGAGGTCCAGGCCGCTTGCGCCGAGGCGTCGGCCGCCGTCACCGCCCGCTTCTTCCACCACACCCAGCCCATGCGCTGGATCGCCTGATGGGGCCGGGCCGGTGAAGAACTGGATGATCCGGGTCGAGCACCACTCCGGCTACCGCTACGAGCGGGAGGTCGTCTCGTCCTTCAACGAGGCCCGCATGACCCCGCTCACCACCGACCGCCAGGTGACGGTCGACTCCCGCCTCGAGGTCGAACCCCGGGTGCGGGCCTTCCGCTACGTCGATTACTGGGGCAGTGTGGTCGACGCCTTCGACGTCCAGGCCCCCCACACCGACCTGTCGGTGACGGCCCGCTCGGTGGTGGAGACCACCCCCGCCCCGGTGGCGCCCGCCGACCTCGGCTGGGACGAGCTGTGCTCGGACCCGGTGGGCGAGCGCTTCGCCGAGTTCCTCAACCCCACCACCTACGTCCCCCGCGACGCGGAGCTGGCCACCATCGCCGCGTCCCTGGCGGCCGGGAAGACCCCGGCCGCGGCCCTGGAGGAGGCCGCCGGCTTCGTGGGCTCCCACCTGTCCTACACGCCGGGCGCCACCGGGGTGTCCACCTCGGCCGTCGAGGCGTTCGAAGCCGGCCATGGCGTGTGCCAGGACTACGCCCACCTCACCCTGGCCCTGCTGCGGACCATGGGGGTCCCGGGCCGCTACGTCTCGGGCTACCTGCATCCCCATGAGGACGCCACCAAGGGAGAGGTCGTCTCGGGCGAGAGCCACGCCTGGGTGGAGGCCTGGCTGGGGGACTGGTGGGGCTACGACCCCACCAACGGGGTCCCGGCGGGCGAGCGCCACGTGATCGTGGGCCGGGGTCGCGACTACGCCGACGTCCCGCCCCTGCGGGGCATCTACAGCCACCGGGCGGCCGGCAACGGCGACCTCCACACCACCGCCGCCGCCGGCGAGGTCGACGTCGAGGTCCGCATCAGCCGCCTGGCCTGACCCCCAGTCTCGCGTGAGCCAAATCCACGTTTTCGGTGGGTTTCGTTCACGCGCAACGGGTGGACGGGAACTCCGCTGGAAGGTCGCGCCGCACTGACAACAACCCCACGTCCGCCGGTTAGCGTGGGGCCGTGGCCCTCGAAGTCGAACGTGTCCTCCTGGCCCGGCCCCGGGGCTTCTGCGCCGGGGTCGAGATGGCGATCAAGGCCCTGGCCTGGATGGTGCGCGTCTTCGAGCCGCCCGTCTACTGCTACCACGAGATCGTCCACAACCGCCTGGTGGTCGACCGTTTCGTCGCCCTCGGGGTGCGCTTCGTCGACGACGTCGACGACGTCCCCGCCGGCGCTCCCCTCATGCTCTCCGCCCACGGCTCCGCCCCCGACGTGGTGGCCGCCGCCCGCCGGCGGGGCCGGTTCGTGGTCAACGCCGTCTGCCCCCTCGTGACCAAGGTCCACCACGAGGCCAAGGTGCGGGCGGGCAAGGGCTACACCATCCTCTACGTGGGCCACGCCGGCCACGACGAGGCCGTCGGCACCCTGGCCGTGGCACCGGGCTCCATGCGCCTCCTGGAGGACGAGGAGGACGTGGCGGGGGCCGACGTGGCCGATCCCACCAAGGTGGCCATGCTGGCCCAGACGACCCTGTCCCTCAACGACTGGAAGGGCATCCTGGACCGGGCCCGGGGCCAGTTCCCCGACCTGTGGACGGCCACCCGCGACGACCTGTGCTTCGCCACCACCAACCGCCAGGCCGCCCTGTCGGCCATCGCCACCCGGGCCGATGCGGTGGTGGTCATCGGCAGCGCCAACTCGTCCAACACCCTGGCCCTGGAGAAGACGGCCCAGGTGGCGGGCTGTCCCATCGTCCAGCGCATCAACGGCGCCGGCGAGCTCGACGTCGACGCCCTGGCCGGTGCCCGGGTGGTGGGTGTGACCGCCGGGGCCAGCGCCCCCGAGGAGATCGTCCAGGCCGTGATCGCCGCCCTGGCCCCCCGGGACGGTGTCGAGGAGGTCGACGTGACCGACGAGGACGAGTACTTCCCCCCGCCCCGGGAGCTGCGGGAGCTGATGCCCGCCCTCGACGCCCTGGCCGCCCTGGCCACCGGGGGAAGCCCGGGAGCGGCGGCCGCCCTCGGCGGCCCCTTCGCCAGCGACCGGTCGGTGGACGCCTCCGATACCCTCGCCGGCCTGCGCTGAGTTCGAAAGGACGTCGACCAGGGGGCAAGCTACGGGCGATCAAGGAGGGGAGCCGATGATCTACGAGACGATCACCCTCGAGACCAAGGACGGGGTGGCCACCGTCACCCTGAACCGGCCGGACGCCTACAACGCCTTCAACGACGCCATGGGCGAGGAGACGGCCGACGCCCTCGGGCAGCTGGCCAAGGACGAGGCCGTGCGGGCCGTCCTCCTCACCGGGGCGGGCAAGGCCTTCTGCTCCGGCCAGGACCTCAAGTCCATCGAAGCCGGCCGGTCGCTGGGCGACGTGCTCGAGAAGGTGTGGAACCCGGTGCTGCGCCGGCTGTGGGACCTGGACAAGCCGGTGGTGGCGGCCGTCAACGGGATTGCGGCCGGCGCCGGCGCCAGCCTGGCCCTGGCCTGCGACCTGCGGGTCGCCTCGGAGAAGGCGGTCCTGGCCATCGTCTTCACCAAGGTCGGGGTCGTGCCCGACTCCGGCCTGACCTGGACGCTGCCCCGCCTGGTGGGGATGGGCAAGGCGCTCGAGCTGGCATACCTGGCCGACCCGGTCGACGCCGCCACCGCCGAGCGCCTCGGCCTCGTCAACCGGGTGGTGGCCCCCGAGGCCCTCCTCGAGGAGGCCACCGCCCTGGCCCGGCGCCTGGCCGAGGGACCCACGCTGGCCTTCGCCCTCACCAAGCGGGCCATGCGCCGGGCGGCCACGTCCACCTTCCCTGAGGCCCTGGAGTACGAGGGCCACCTCCAGGAGATCGCCGGGCGCAGCGCCGACTACGGCGAAGGCGTGGCCGCCTTCGTGGAGCGGCGCCCGGCCCGGTTCCAGGGCCGATGACCACCGGCGACCCCTATGTCGTCGGGGTGGTCGGCGCCGGCACCATGGGCGCGGGGATCGCCGAGGCGGCGGCCCGGGCCGGCTGTGCCGTCCGGCTCCACGACGCCTTCCCCGAAGCGGTGGCCAGGGCCGTCGAACGGATCGGCGCCTCCCTCAAGCGCTCCATGGAGAAGGGGAGGCTGGAAGCGGCGGAGGCCAAGGCCGTGCTCGGCCGCCTGGATCCGGCCGCCAGCCTGCACGATCTGAGCGACGCGACGGTGGTGATCGAAGCCGCCCCCGAGGACCGGGCCCTGAAGGACGACCTGTTCCG
>JBOGFE010000048.1:0-5640 GCA_050741935.1 Acidimicrobiia bacterium
GGGCCGGGCCGAGCTCGAGCTCGAAGCCGTCGCCCACGAGCTGGCCGCCGGCGTGGGCCTCGGCGGGCGGGACCGGCACGCGGCCAGCACCGCCGAGCGGGCCCGGGTCAGCGTCCGCAAGGCCATCTCGGCGGCCGTGGCGCGGATCAGGGACCACGACGCCGACCTCGGCCTGCTGCTGGCCACCACCGTGAAGACGGGGACGTACTGCCGCTACACGCCCGACCCCCGCCTCCCCGTCACCTGGGAGCTCTCGACCCCTTGACGGAACATTGTTCCGTCCGCTTTTCACGCCTTCTGGGTGAGTAGGCGAATGCCTGAGGACAAGGAGGGCGATCATGGACTTCGAGACGCTGCTGTCGGCCTATCTGACCTGGGATTACGACATGGTGATGGGGACCTTCGAGGCGGTGCCGGGAAGCTGGCCTCCGCCCCTCCCGTCCGCCACCCCGGCACGTCGCCTGCGGGATGCGGCGGCGCCCATCGGAGAGCACGCCATCTGGTCGAGAGAGACGAGTGAGGTCCTGGCCAAGCTGGGGCTGGCGTTCGTCCCCGGCTACCTGTGGGGCCGGGCCGCCGGCCTGGGTGAACCGCCCAGCGGGGTGGTCGCCGCCGCCTTCGGTGTGTACCGGCCCGAGCTGGTGACGGCGCTCTACGACGAGGCCCGCCGGCAATGCGGTCGGGACGGTTTCCTGGCCGCCCGTGAAGAAGCCACCATCGCCAGCCTGGGCGAGATCCTGGGGGACGCCGACGTCACTTCCGCCGTCACTGTCCTGCGGCGCGGGGTGGAGGCGGCCGACGGCACCGGCCGGGTCCTGTTCTGCGGGCTCCGCTCGCTCGGATGGCCGCAGGACTCGGTCGGCCAGCTGTGGCGGGCCTGCGACCTGCTGCGGGAACACCGGGGCGACAGCCACACGGCCGCCTGGCTCGCCGCCGGCCTCGGGCCCGTCGGCATCAACGTGCTCACCGAGCTGTGGATGGGGATGCCCCTCGGTGTCTACACCGCCCTGCGGCGGGGGTGGTCCGAGGCGGACATCGCCGCCGCGGTGGCCGGCCTCGAACGGCGGGGCCTCGTCGCCGCCGGCGAGATCACGCCCGCCGGACGGGAGCTGAGAGACGAGATCGAGGACCGGACCGACGCCCTCCAGCAGCCCGTCGTCGACGCCATCGGTGACGACTTCGAGGCGCTCGTGGGCGCCCTCCACACGTGGTCGGCCGCCATCGCCGGCACCGGGGCCTTCCCGCCCGGGACCTACCAGCCGGCCTGACGCCGGTTCAGTCCGGGAGCGCCACGCCCAGCTCGGCGACCCGGGCGGCGACGGCGTCGGGGAAGACGTTGCGGACGAGGTAGAGGTCCCGGAACATCGGCCATTCCGGGGCCAGCTCCTTGGAGTACCGCTCGAAGTACAGGAGCTGCTTCACGATGAGCTGGAGCTCCTTGGGGGTGCCGGCGCCGCCGGAGTAGGCGCCCATGGTGCGGATGATGGAGGCCAGCAGCTCGCCCATGGGCACCTGGCCCAGGCCGGCGTCGAACATGGGGGCGAAGATCATCTGGAGGCGGAGGCCGATCTCTTCGTCGGTGCCGGCGTCCTCGGGGAAGGCGCCCACCCGCTTGTAGGCCCGGGCCACCCGGGTGAAGTCGTTGTCGATGGCCGACGTCTCGAAGATGTCGCGCAGCACACCCTTCCAGCCGTCGGTCAGCTCCCCCATGATCCCGAAGTCGAGATAGGCGACCCGCCCGTCGTCGAGGGTCCAGATGTTGCCGGCGTGCACGTCGCCGTGGAACGGCCCGTGGACCAGGCACGCCTCCACCCAGACCTTGACGCCCCGGCGCATCTGCAGCTCGCCGTCGCCGTTGCGGGACCGCACGGCGGCGAAGTCGTCGAGGGGCACGCCGTAGAGGCGCTCCATGCAGATCACGTTCGGGCCGCAGAACTCCCAGTAGATCTCGGGGGCGGTGACCTGGAGGTTGTCGCCGTAGTGGCCGATGCCGGCCCGGAAGCGGCTCTGGCGCTGCGCTTCGAGGGTGAAGTTCAACTCGTTGAAGGTGACCTCGTGCAGGTCCTCGATGGCGCCGGTCAGGTTGGCGTCCCGGGCGAATCCCGACAGCCGCTGCAGCACCTTGGCCAGCCGCCACTGGAGGCGCAGGTCGGAGGCCACGGTCCGGCGGAGCTCCGGTCGCTGCACCTTGACCACCGCATCCCGGCCGTCGGCGAGCACGCAGCCGTGGACCTGGGCGACCGAGGCGGCCGAGAGCGGACGGTCGTCGAAGGACTCGAAGATCTGCTCCACCGGGCGGCCGAGGTCGCGCTCGACCACGGCCCGGATGGTGGCCGGGTCGAGGGGGTCCACCACCCGGATGCAACGCAGCGCCGCCTCGGCCAGTGGCGCCGGGAAGACGCTGGGGGAGGAGGCCATGAGCTGGCCGAGCTTGATGAACATGGGGCCGAGGGCACAGCAGGCGTCGACGACCCCCTCGGAGACGGCCACCTGCCAGGACCGGCGCCGGGGATGGAGCACCCACCGGGCCAGGGCCCGCCCGACATGGGCGACCAGGACGGCGACGACGGTGAGCTGCCGGCGCACCTCGGCCGGCCCGAAGGCCCGCAGGGACGGCGCATCCACGCCCAGCGAGCCGGGGGGCGGTCCGTCGGCGTACGGCCCCCGGAATTCCTCCCGCGGGTCAGCGGCGATGGGCCCTCCAGTAGCGCTGGAGTGCGTCGCGGACCTCGGTGGGGGAGGCCCGCTGGTTGGTCACCTCGACGAGGGGCAGCCGGATCTTCCGCTTGTCGGCCAGTTCGACGAAGACGTCGCGTCCCTTGGGGCCCCCGACACCGAAGCCCTTGATCTGCGACCACGGGATCCGCTTGCTGCGCCCGCCCCCGCCGCAGACGACGAGGTGGTCGGGGTCGGCCCGGACACAGAAGCGCAGCGCCGACAGGGCCAGGAAGGCGACGACGGCCAGGGCGACGCAGGCGGCGACGACGATGAACCCCTTCCAGTTCACGATCACAAAGCCCACGGCGCTGATGGCGGCGGCCAGCAGGATGGCGGCCGCGGCCCGGTTGCCGGTCGTCGCCCGGTAGACCGGGCCGGGCTCTCCACTCACGGGCCCCATCATGGCCTGATGAGGGCCCCGGAGTCCGGGTCATGATGGGCGGGTGGCAGTCGATGTGCTCTCGGAACGGGCCCTGAACCGGGCGACCCTGGCGCGCCAGCTGCTGCTCCGGCGCTCGCCGGCGGAGCCGCTCGACGCGGTCCGGCATCTCGTCGGGCTCCAGGCCCAGAATCCCCTCGATCCCTACCTGGCGCTGTGGTCCCGGCTGGACCCCTTCGACCCCGACGGGCTGGGCCGCCTGGTCGAGGACGGGTCCCTGGTGCGGATCGTGGTCATGCGGGGCACGATCCACCTGGTGACGGCCGAGGACGCCGGGGGGTTGCGGCCCGTCATGCAGCCGGTCCTCGACGCCGAGCTGGCCCGCCACTCCGAGTTCGCCCCCCACCTGGCCGGCGTCGATCTGGCGCCGGTCCTGGGTTTCGCCGGGGAGCTGCTGGCGGCCACCCCCCTCGACGGCACCCGGCTCCGGGCCGCCCTGGCCGAGCGGTTCCCGGAGCTCCACGCCCCTGCCCTGGCCTACGCCTGCCGGTGCCGGCTCCCGCTGGTGCAGGTGCCACCCCGGGGCGTGTGGGGGAGGACCAGGCAGGTCACGCTGGCCCCCCTCGACGCCTGGGCCGGTGATCGGGCCCGTGTCCCGGCCGTCGCCGTGGACGACGTCGTCCTCCGCTACCTGGCCGCCTTCGGCCCGGCCGGGGTGGCCGACGCGGCCACCTGGTCGAGGTTGACCGGGATGCGCGAGGTCGTCGAGCGGCTCCGGCCCCGGCTGCGGTCCTTCCGGGGCGAGCGGGGCCAGGAGCTCTTCGACGTCCCCGACGCACCCCGCCCCGACCCCGACACTCCCACCCCCGTCCGCTTCCTGCCCGAGTACGACAACGTGCTCCTCTCCCACGCCGACCGCGCCCGCTTCGCCACCGACCACCCGGGCTGGTTCGCCGCCGCCACCGGCCCGGTCAAGGGGGCCGTCCTGGTCGAGGGCGTGATGGCCGGGGTCTGGCACTTCGAGCACGACCGGAAGAACGGGAACGCCGGCATCGTCGTCGAGCACGGGCGGCTTCCCCGGGGGGTGGGGTCGCAGGTCGAGGGCGAGGCGGGGCGGGTCGTCCGCTTCTGGCATGCCGGCGCCGCCACCCACGACGTCCGGCTCATCCGGGTCGGCTGAAACGGCGGCGGCATCTGCCATCATCGGGCCGATGATCCGCAAGATCGCCACCGTCGGTCATCCGGTGCTGCGCCAGCGGGCCCGCGAGGTCACGGCCGGCGAGCTGGCGTCGCCCGATTTCCAGCGCCTGATCGACGACCTGATCGACACCATGCGCGACGCCCACGGCGCCGGGATCGCCGCCAACCAGGTCCACGAGCCGCTGCGGGTGGCGGTGGTCGAGGTCGACCACAACCCCCGCTACCCGTACAAGCCGCCGATCCCGCTGACCGTCCTCGTCAACCCGGTCATCGAGCCGCTCGACGACGAGCTGGTGGAGATCAACGAGGGGTGCCTGTCGGTCCCCGACCTGCGGGGCAACGTGCTGCGCCACGTCAACATCCGGGCCCGCTGGCTCGACCGGGCCGGCCACGAGCACCACGAGATCAAGCGGGGACTGACCGCCGGGACCTTCCAGCACGAGTGCGACCACCTCGACGGCCGGCTCTTCCTCGACCGGGTGGCCGACACCACCACGCTGACGACCTGGGAGCAGTTCGAGCGCCACCACCGGGACGCCTTCGTCGCCCGCATCACCGAGTTCGTCCGGCGCGTCGGCTCGTAGCGCCGGGATCATGAGCGCCTTCCACTGCGAGCTGGCCTGGCTCGGGGGCGCCGAAGCCGAGCGCGACGTGCTCGTGTCCGTGGCCGGTGAGCGCATCACGGCCGTCGAGCCGTCGGTGACCGAGCATCCCGAGGGGGCCACCCGCCTGCCCGGCCTGACGATCCCGGGCCTGGCCGACGCCCACAGCCACGCCTTCCACCGGGCCCTGCGGGGGAGAACCCACGCCGGGCCGGGCTCGTTCTGGACGTGGCGGGAGCAGATGTACGCCCTGGCCGGGTCGCTCGATCCCGACGCCTACTTCGAGCTGGCCCGGGCCACCTTCGCCGAGATGGCCCTGGCCGGGATCAGCGTGGTGGGGGAGTTCCACTACCTCCACCACGGGCCCGGCGGTGTCCCCTACGACGATCCGAACGCCATGGGGGCGGCCATGACCGCAGCGGCCGCCGACGCCGGCATCCGCATCACCCTGCTCGACACCTGCTACCTCCACGGCGGGATCGGCGCCGGGCTGGACGACACCCAGCGTCGCTTCGCCGACCCCGACCCGCTGGCCTGGGCCGAGCGGGCCTCGGGCCTGGGCGAAGGGCCCGGCGTCCGCATCGGCGCGGCCATCCACTCGGTGCGCGCCGTCGATCCGGCGGCCATGGAGGTCGTGGGGGCGTGGGCCGCCGCGCGGGGCGCGCCCCTCCACGCCCACGTCTCCGAGCAGCCCGCCGAGAACGAGCAGTGCGCCGCCGCCTACGGGCGCACACCCACCGG
>JBOGFE010000049.1:0-5818 GCA_050741935.1 Acidimicrobiia bacterium
CCCCCCCCCCCCCGACCGAGCTGCGCAGCTACTCTCGGTCATCGGGGCTGCTCCTCGACGGTGGTGACCCCCGGGACCTCGGCTTCGATGGCGGCCAGCAGCTGGGCGTACTCCGGGCCCGCCACTCCCTCGGCCCACATCACCAGGGCGTCCTCCTTGGTTTCGGAGTAGTAGTTCTTGCGCACCCCCACGGCCCGGAACCCGAAGCGCCGGTAGAGCGCCTGGGCGGCCTTGTTCGACAGGCGGACCTCGAGGGTGAGGCTGGTGGCACCCCGCCGCAGCGCCTCCCGGACGAGCCCCAGCAGGAGCCGGGTGCCGATCTTGTGGCGGTGCCAGGCCGGATCGACGGCGATGGTGGTGACGTGGCCGTCGTCCAGGGTCATCATCAGGCCGGCGTAGCCGACGAGCTGGCGGCCGACGAAGGCCACGTAGTAGGCCCGGGTCGAGCGCAGGGCCAGCTCGGAGAGGAACAGGGACATGCTCCAGGGCACGGGGTAGACCCGGCTCTCGATCCGCAGCACTGAGCGCAGGTGACGCCGGCGCATGGCCAGGAGGCGCACCTCGATCGGCTGGTCCTCCAGGGACGGGAACGTCGGCTCGGCCGCCATCGCCGGACGCCTACCGGCCGAGCCGGGCCCAGTTGAGCTCGGCGTCGGACAGGCGCAGGTACAGCGGGTGGACCTGGCGCGGATGGCAGAAGTCCTCCCGGAAGAACTTGGCCCGGACCAGCTCCACCAGGGCCGAGGGGCTGGGGTGGCACAGGCTCTGAGGGCCGAACTCCATCCGGTCGAGGTCGTAGAAGCGCTCCCGGTAGCGCAGGGCGCCATCCCCGATCAGGAGCACTTCCTCACCCTTGGCCGACAGCTCGCCGGCCAGGTCGTCGACGGTGGCGATCTCGTATTCCGAGAGCCGCTGGACCCCGCCGGGCACCTGCCGGTAGGTGGAGTAGAAGACCTCGCCCCGGCGGGCGTCGAGAACGGGAACGACGAGGCGGTCGGTGTAGCGCACCTCGAAGGCCAGCAGGTCCAGGCTGGGTACGGCGATGAGCGGGATCCGCAGGGCCTGGGCCATGACCTTGGCCGTGGTCACCCCCACCCGGAGGCCGGTGAACAGACCCGGGCCGATCCCGACGCCGATGGCCGAGAGCTGGTCGAGGGAGACGTCGAGCTCGTCGCAGAGGTATTTGATGGCGGGGGCGAGATGCTCGGCGTGGTGCTGGGCCCGGACGATCTGGACGCGACCCAGGACCTCGTCGTCCGAACCGAAGGCCACGCCCACTTGGGGGGTGGCGGTGTCGAAGCACAACAGGAGCATCAGCGGGCCGGTTCCTGGAACGGCGTCAGGAGCTCGCCGAGCCGGCGGGTCCGGGCCAGCCACGACTCGCCGTGGACGGCGATGCGGATCTCGCGCTCCTCCTCGTCTCCGGGCATCTCCAGGCGCACCTCGAGGCGGTCGGCGGGCAGGACGGCACCGGCGGCGTCGCCCCATTCCACCAGCGTCACCCCGTCGTCCAGCATCTCGTCGAAGCCGAGATCATGCAGCTCCTGGACCCGGTCCAGGCGGTACACGTCGACGTGGGCCAGGGGCAGGCGGCCGTGGTACTCCCGCACGATGGTGAAGGTGGGGCTGACCACGGGCTCGGTCACGCCCAGGCCCCGGGCGACCCCCTGGGCGAAGGCGGTCTTGCCCGAGCCGAGCGCACCGGCGAGGACCACGAGGTCACCCGCCCGGAGGGTCTCGCCCAGTCGGGCGCCGACCTCGCGGGTCTCCTCCACGGAGCGGGTCAGCACCTTCACCGCGGCACCGGTGCCGGGGCACCACCCGGGCCGGACGAACCGGCCAGGCGCCGCAGCGCCCGCTTGACGAGCACGAAGTCGGCCCGCATCTGCGCCAGCGCCTCGCCCCGCTGGCGAAGCACGGCCGAGGGATGGAAGGTGGGGATCAGCACCCGTCCGTCCCGCCAGGGATGCTCCCGTCCCCGGAGGCGGGTGATGCCCTCCCTGGTGTCGAGCAGGAGGCGGGCGGCGAAGTTGCCCAACGCCACCACCACCTTGGGATCGATCGCCTCCATCTGGCCCTCGAGAAACGGCCGGCAGGTGGCGACCTCGACCGCTTCGGGGTCGCGGTTGCCCGGTGGGCGGCACTTCAGGACGTTGGCGATGTACACGTCGGATCGCGAGAAGCCGATCTCTTCGATCATCTGGGTGAGGAGCTTGCCCGCCCGGCCCACGAAGGGCTCGCCCTCGATGTCCTCGTCGCGGCCGGGCGCCTCGCCGACGAACATCAGGTCGGCGGCGGGATCACCGGTTCCGAACACCACCTGGGTGCGGGTCTGCGACAGGGGGCAGGCCACACAGCCGAGCGCCCGGCGCTCCAGTTCGGCGAGAGGGACGGGCAGCGGGGCCTCCGGATCGAGGACGGCGGGAACAGTGGCCGATGCTACCCCGTCACAGCCGCCCGTACGGCCTGTGCCACCGCCTCGGCGGCCGCCTCGCGCAGCCTGTCGGGGTGGGCGTCGACCTCCCCGGTGGCCAGGACGACGGCGAGGTCGCCGTCGTAGCGCGTGTGCGCGGGACGCAGGGCCCGGGCCATGCCGTCGTGGGCGGAGACGGCCATGAGATGGCAGTCGTTCTTGGACAGCCGGCCGTCGGTGGCCACCACCACCAGCGTGGTCTGCTCGATGGGGCCCGGCCCCGGGTCCGGGGTGTCCCCGAAGGACCGAGGGTCCCCGAAGGACCGGGGGAACCCGGGCCCGGGGCCGCGGGAACCGGCCAGGACGGCGCCGTCGGAGCCGATGACGTCCCCGGCGGCGTTGACCACGGCCAGGGCGCCGACGGTGGCGTCGCCCTCGATCAGGGCGGCCGTGCCGAGGCCGCCGGGCACGGCGTGCTCCCGGCCCCGCCACTTCCCCACCGTGGCTCCCCGCCCGGCGCCGATCGGTCCGCTGGTCGCCGGTGCGCCCCGGGCCGCGTCGACGGCGGCGGCGTAGCCCTCCTCAGGACCCGGTGGCGTCCCCCAGGGGGGATCGAAGACGGCGGCACCGACCACGATGGGCACCGGGCCCGCGGTGGTCGGGAACCCCTGTCCCCGCTCGAGGAGGAAGCGCATCACCCCATCGGCGGCGGCCAGGCCGAAGGCCGACCCGCCGGAGAGCACCACGGCATCGACCCGGTCCACCAGGCGGGTCGGATCCAGGAGGGCCACCTCCCGCGTGGCGGGGGCGCCACCCCGCACCTCCCCCGACCCCACCGTCCCCGACGGGGCCCACACCACCGTGACGCCGCTGCGCTCCCCGGTCCAGTGGCCGACCCGCAGGCCGGCGACGTCGGTGATGGCGGAGGTCGTCAACCCCGGTAGCGGCGGGGCACCCGGGGCCCGATGGCGCAGCAGACCTCGTAGGGGATGGTGCCGAGCAGCCGGGCCCACTCGGAGGCGGTGATCTCCTCGTCGCCCTGGCGCCCGACGAGCACGACCTCGTCGCCGGGCTCGGCGGTGTCGGGACCCAGGTCGACCATGAGCTGGTCCATCGTCACCACGCCGGCGATGGGGCGGCGCCGCCCCCCGATCAGGACCTCCCCGCCGGCCTCGCCGAGCCGACGGGCGACACCGTCGGCGTAGCCCACGGGCACCACGGCCACGGTGGAGTCGGACTCCAGCTGGTAGCGCAGGCCGTAGGAGACCCGCTCGCCGGCGGCCAGCCGCCGCACCGACGAGACCCGGGCCCGCAGCGAGAGGGCGGGGCGGAGGTCGGCGGCCCCGTCGAGGGCGGGCGCGGGGGGTATGCCGTAGAGGGCGATGCCGCAGCGCACCAGGGCGAAGCGGGCCCGGATGCCGGAGAGGAGGCCGGCCGAGTTGGCGGCGTGCACGACCGGCGGGCGGATCTTCAACTTGGCCAGCTCGTCCCGCACCGCCTGGAAGCGGACCAGCTGGGCGGTCGTGAACTCGGCCTCGGCGGGATCGTCGGCCGCCGCCAGGTGGGTGAGGAGCCCGTCGAGCACGAGCTCGTCGTGGCGGCGGACGGACCGGGCCAGGTCGGCGGCCTCCGCCGGGTCGCAGCCCACCCGGTGCATACCGGTGTCGACCTTGAGGTGCACGGGGAGCGGGGCGACCCGCCCGGTGTCGGCGGCCGCCTTGGCCAACCCGTCGATGAAGCGCCGGGTGTAGACGACGGGGGTGAGGTCCGCTCCGACCACGACCTCAGCCGCCCCCGGCGGCGGCTCGGAGAGCAGCAGCACCGGCACCTCGATGCCCGCCTCCCGCAGCTCGATGCCCTCCTCCACCAGCGCCACTCCGAGCCAGGTGGCCCCGGCCTCGAGCGCGGCCAGGGCGACGGCGACCGCCCCGTGGCCATAGCCGTCGGCCTTCACCACCGCCATCAGGCGGGCCGGTTCCGCCCGCTCCACCAGCAGGGCGGTGTTGTGCCGGACGGCATCGAGATCGACCTCGGCCCACGCCGGCCGGTAATGGGGGCCGGTGGTCTCGTTGGTCAGGACTGGGACCATGCGGGGCTCGTTCCTTTGCTCATGACATGGCGGCGAGGACCTTGGGCAGGGCCTCGACCAGGTCGCCGGCCACGAGCCCGGCATGCCCGGCGGCGTCAGCCGCCCGGCCGTGGAGGTAGACAGCGGCGGTGGCCCCTTCGAAGGGTGCCATACCCCGAGCCAGGTTTGCAGCCACCATCCCGGAGAGCACATCTCCCGTCCCGGCCGTCGCCAGCCAGGGTCCCCCGGTGAGATTGATGGCGCTCTGTCCGTTTGGTCCCGATACGACCGTCGGCGCCCCCTTGAGCACGACCGTGCTCCGGGTGCGCCGGGCCAGCCGGCGGGCCGCCTCCAGGCGATCCTCACCCACCGCCTCGCCGGCCAGCCGCTCGTACTCCCCGGCATGGGGTGTGAGCACGGTCGGGGCCGAGCGGGCCAGCAGGGGCTCGAGATCGCCGGCCAGGGCGTTGAGGCCGTCGGCGTCGAGGACCAGGGGGATGGGGGCGTCGGCCACCAGGCGCCGCACCCCGCCCACCGTGGGCTTCTTGAGGCCCAGCCCGGGGCCGACCACGAGGGCGCCGAAACGCTCCAGTCCTTCGAGGACCTCCTTGGAGGCGACCTCCTCGAGCGCGCCGGACATGGTGGCGGGCAGCGAGCGGGTGATCACCTCGGTCCCCGAGGCCGTGGCGGCCGACTTGCCCGGCAGGCCGGCGACGACCAGGCCGGCGCCGGCCCGCAGCGCGGCCCGGGCACTGAGCATGGGCGCGCCCGTCATCCCTCCGGAACCGCCGACGACGTAGACGGCCCCGACCGACCACTTGTGCCCGTCGGCGGGGCGGAGAGGCAGCCAGGCGGCCACGTCCTCCTCCTCCGCCACCCAGATCGTCGGATCGAGGGGGGTGACGCCGATGTCGGCCACCTCCACCTCGCCGGCATGGCCGGCCCCGGGATGGAAGAGCAGCCCCGGCTTGAGGGCGGCCAGACAGATCGTCGCCGTGGCGGCCACCGCCGGGCCGGTGACAGATCCGGTGGTGCCGTCCACCCCCGAGGGGATGTCCACGGCCAGGACGGGGAGCCGGGAACGGTCCAGCGCCGTGGCCACCGACGCGGCTTCACCGGTCAACGGTCCCCGGAAGCCGGTGCCGAACATGGCATCGATGGCGAGATCGGCCCGGGCCAGCACCCGGGCCAGCCGGTCGGGGTCGATCCCCTCGGCCAGCCGCAGGACCTCGACCCGGGCCCCCCACCGGTCGAGCAGGTGGGCCGCCACCACACCGTCGGCGCCGTTGTTCCCCTTCCCGGCGGCGACCACCACCCGCCGCCCGTAGGTGCCACCG
>JBOGFE010000050.1:0-8410 GCA_050741935.1 Acidimicrobiia bacterium
GCACCGGAATCGCCGGTGCCCGCCGCCGGCGCGTGACCGGGGGGGCAGCCGTCATTCTAAAACTAAGATGTGTTGACATCGCCCTGTCTCGCTTCTATAGTCAGATAATCTTATCTAAAGAAAGCGAGGCCAGCATGGCTGTCACCACCGCCCCCCCGTCCCAGGGCACCCGGGTGTACGACCGGTCCCAACTCACCAACCCCGCCTATCAGGCCTACCTGCTCCTCCGCATCGGTTTCGTGGCTGCGCCCCTGCTCTTCGGGCTGGACAAGTTCTTCAACATCCTCGTCGACTGGGACCTCTACCTGGCCCCCTTCGTCAACGACCTCGTCCCGGGGAACGCCCACCAGGCCATGCTCGCCGTCGGCGTCATCGAGATCGTGGCCGGGCTCGCCGTTGCCCTCCGGCCCCGCTTCGGCGGCTACCTGGTGGCGGCCTGGCTGGGCGGGATCATCGTCAACCTCCTCGCCATCCCCGACTACTACGACATCGCCCTGCGCGACTTCGGCCTCCTCCTCGGCGCCCTGACCCTCGCCCGCCTGGCCACGGCCTTCGAGCCGGCTCGGCCCACCGCCGCCTGAGCACGAGGGAACACGGTCGGACACTCCCGGCTTGGCTGACCCGACCGGGACACGAAGACCGAAGAGCCACGACCAGGAGAGGACGGCGTCGGCTCCGAGACGGGCGTTCTCCTCTTTGTCTCCGTGGCGACAAACGAAGACCGCTGGCAACCCCGACGGCGTTGGAGCGTTGTGAACCTCCGGCAACGAGGCCGGAGCCCGGCAAAGGAGAACCCATGGACACGCTGCTCACCGTCGGCCTCATCAGCTCCTTCATGGCCGCACTGACCGCCATGCACCTGCACCTGACCGCCCAGCCGCCCGAACCCGCCCCCGTCGCCCCGATGGATGACATCGACGCCGAGTTCTTCCGCATCATCGACCGCGAACGCCTCCGGGACGCCTGGCCGACGCCGTAGCCGGCACTGATCAACCGAGCGACATCACCGAGGAGGAGTGATGGACCAGTACAGCAGCAGGGCGTTCGTGCCGGGACGCGACGACGCGAGCCCGCCCTTCACCACCCGGGAGACCTACCTCGCGACCGGAACGATCCTCGTCCTCGGCACCGCCGCCGTCTACCCCCTGATGCGGGCCGGCCCCGAAGCGCTCGCCGCAACCTCGAGGGTGCTCATCGTCGCCGGCCTCGTCGGCCTGTTCCTCATGGCGGTCGTTGTCACGCTTCTGTCCCGAACCAGCCGTGACTCCGGCGGGCAGGGCGACCGGCGCGACCAGCCCGAGCCCGTCCCCCTCCGCCCGATGGACGACATCGATGCCGAGCTTTCCCGAATCATCCACGAGGAACGCACCCGGAGAGGTTCGCCATGCTGACCCGACACCGGACAGCCGTGGACCCCACCGCCATCGACGGGATGGAGGCCGGGATCGCCCGGGCCGCGGCCAAGGGCACCCTCGTCGGTTTCGTCGTCGTCCTCACCATCGTCGGCGGCATCGCGCTCTCCGCCGGCGCCGGCGTGATGGGTGCGCTCGGCGTGGGCGCCTTCGTCGCACTGTGGGGCGGGCCGGGATGGGGAGGGATGGTCGGCGCCGTGCGTTACGCCGACCGGATCGCCGAGAACGAACGAAACGCCGCTGGCAGCCCGGCTGAGGCACCCCAGGGTCGGCCGGCCGTCGAGCTCGCAGCCGTCAACCCCTGACCGGAACGACCCGAAGGAAGCCTCTATGTCAATGGATTTCGTTTTACACTGGGAGACCGTGGAGAGGGAGCCCCAACCCCCGGCGGGCGAAGGCGACGATGTGGCGCGTGTCTCCAGTCTCGGTGACCCCGCCCGCCGCAGCCTGTACGACTTCATCGCCGGCCAGGGCCAGTCCGTCGGCCGGGATGAGGCGGCCAAGGCCGTGGGCATCAGCCGCTCCCTGGCCGCCTATCACCTCGACCGGATGGTCGACGACGGCCTGCTGGAAGTCTCGTTCGCCCGCCGAAGCGGGCGCACGGGGCCCGGGGCGGGGAGGCCGGCCAAGCTCTATCACCGGGCCGTCCGGGAGTTGCAGATCAGCCTCCCGCCCCGGAACTACGAACTGGCCGCCCAACTGCTGGCGCAGGCGGTCGAGTCCGAGCGCACCGGACGGGCCCGCGCCTCCCTGGAGGGAGCGGCGCGCGCCCTTGGCCAGGAGCTGTCGGCCGAGATCAGGGAACGGCGCACCCAGGCCAAGCGGGCCAAGCCCCACGCCGTGGTCGAAGGTGTCCTGGCCGGCCGCGGCTACGAGCCGTTCCGGGACGACGAGGGCGCCGTCCGCCTCCGCAACTGTCCGTTCGACCGGCTCGCCGACACGCACCGGGACCTCATCTGCGGGATGAACCTCTGGCTGCTCGAGGAGGCCGTGGCGGACGACACCGGGCTCCGGGCCGTCCTCGATCCGAAGCCGGGGATCTGTTGCGTCGCCATGCTCCCCGAACCACGGGAGCGCAAGCGCTGATGAAGGCGCCCGAGCGGAAGCGCCGCCCGGCGCAGCGGGCCGTCCCCCTCGAGGGCGTCCAGCCCGAAACACACCTGGCGCCGATGCTCGTGGCCCTGTGCCACTCCGGGGAGCGGGCGGTCACCGTCTTCGTCCGGCCCGGTGCCGCTGGGGTCGCAGCTCTCGGCAGCCCGGTGGACCCGGAGGCGTTCGTCGTGTGGAGGGAGAACGGCGTGTACGTGTTCCTGCGAGGCGAGGTCCCCACCCGCCTCGAGTTGGGGCTCGACGGCGGAGCGGCGGTGACGGTCAGCGCGACCTACGGGTAGGACGAGTCCCCACCGCGCCCACCACCGGGCGGGGGCCGGGCTAGGCCAGATCGATGAGGACCTTGCCGACGGCGCCCGCCTCGACAGCGTCGTGGGCGCCGGCGGCGTCCTCCAAGGTAAACCGCACCAGCGGGAGGCCGGCGTCCTCCCCCACCGGAAGCGCCCCGTCGGCCACGGCGGCGGCGACGGCGGCCACGGCGTGGTCCTTGGCCTCCCGGGAGAGCGTGTAGACGAGCACGAACTGGAACCTGGTGTTGGGGGCGACGTGGTGGCGGACCGTCAGGGTCAGCTCGTCGCCACCGTTGTTGGCATAGATGGCCACGGTCGCCCCGGGGGCGGCGACGGCCCGGTCCAGTGCCTCGTTCTGGGCCGGGGCGACCTCGACGATGATTTCGACGCCGTCGGGTGCGGCCTGGCGGATGGCGGCCTTGGCGTCCTCCTGGCGGTAGTCGACGACGTGATGGGCGCCCGCCCGCCGGGCCAGGTCCGCCTTCGCCGGGCTGCTGACCGTCGTCACCACCGTCGCCCCCGCCCACCGGGCGAGCTGTATGGCGGCATGACCGACCGCCCCGGCGCCGCCGGCGACGAGCACCGTCACCCCGGCCAACGCCCCGGGGCTCAGCTGAGCCGGACCGCCCTCGGCCACGGTCAGGCAGCGGTGGGCGGTGATCGCCGGAATCCCCAGGCTGGCGCCGAGCTCGAATGAGGCGTGATCGGGCAACGGCACGGCCTGACGGGCGGGCAGCACGACATGTTCCTGGGCGGTGCCATCGGCCCGCCGCCAGGCGGCCTCCCACAGCCACACCCGCTGCCCGACCTCCAGCGTCGTCACCCCGTCGCCCACCGCATCGACGATGCCGGCGCCGTCCTGGTTGGGCACCATCTCGGGGTAGGGCAGGGCCTGGGCGGCGCTCACCCCCCGCCGCGACTTCCAGTCGCTCGGGTTCACCCCCGACACCATCACCCGCACCCGGACCTCGCCCTTCCCAGGGTCGGGCACCGGTCGGTCGACGAGCCGGAGCACGTCAGATTCCCCGGTCTGGGTATACGTCATCGCCCGCATGTCCGCAGTCTCGCGGGTTCTCAGCGCTGGAGCACGCTGATGGTCGTCATACCCAACGCCGCGGTGGCCGCATCGGGCCCCGATGGTGTCGTCCTCGGCGCTCGAGCTCAGTGCGAGGCGGGGCCGAACGGCCCGTTGGAGCCCTTCTTGTCCTTCTTGTCCTGCCGCTTCTCCTTGAGCGTCCGGTCGGGGGATTTCTTGGCGCTCGGTTTCTTCGGGGACTTGTCCGGCATGGGGCCTCCTCGAGGCAGTAGTCTTCTAGAAACAGATTACTAGCATTTCGTTGCCAGACCGGCGGGCGGAGCGACGGACCACTTCGGGTACTCTGCAAATGGCACGTCTGGGGGCACGCCCGATCGAAAGGACCGCGCCAGATGACCGTTCGGAGCGAACCCTCCCCCGACCGCCAGTACCCGGCGGTGGCGGCGAACCAGCCCATGAAGCTACATGACACCCGGCACCCGCTCACCTGTTGCCCGAGGTGTCACAAGGCCGAGTTGCTGGGCCGGGCCCGGCACCGCCCGGTGTTCCGGTACGAGAAGGTGGAGGGGTCTCCCGAGGGGACGTCCGTCTACCGCGTCTTCCACGGCGAGAACGTCGTGGCCACGCTGACCAAGGAACGCCGCTCCCGGGCCGTGTTCTACGAGGTGGCGGTGGAATGGGAGGACGCCGGGGCGGCGGGATTGGCCGCGGGCAGCCTGCAGGACGCCCGGTTGCTGGCCGAGCAGGCGTACACCGTCGTGTGGCGGGAGGGCAGGTATTCGCCCCGAGGCCCGGTGCACGTCCTGTAGCCGCACCCTCCCGGACAACGGGCGGAGCCGAGATAGTAGCAATTCATTTCTAGAACCGGGTAAGATGCCGGCGATGGGAGACTGGACCTTTCTCACCAACCACGCCCGCGTCCTGCTCTGTATCGCGCATGATCCGGGGACCCGACTGCGAGACATCGCCGCCACACTCGGGATCACCGAGCGTCGGGCCTACACCATCGTCACCGACCTGGCCGAGGCCGGCTACGTCCTCGTCGAGAAGGACGGCCGCCGCAACCGGTACGAGATCCAGACCCAGCTGCCGCTGCGGGAGTCCATCAGCCGGGAACGGACCATCGGGGAGGTCCTCAACGTCCTGGTGGAACCCCCGCCCCGCCGGCGACGCGTCCGGGCCCCCGACCAGGTTTCGAAAGTGACGACCCAAATATCGAAATGAATTGCTAGTAATCCGGTGCAACAGTAGGGTGGCCGGCATGATCCCCGAGCGCAAAGACGTCTCCTCCTACCGGCTGCACGTGAAGACACCGGGGACGGACCGCCTCCGCAAGGGCGCCGCCGGCCAGCTCCGGCACCTCGAGGCCACCGGATGGCACGAGACCGACCGCCGGGTGAGCCACCACTACGTCACCGTGCGCATGGAACGGGCGAAGGTCGTCATCCACGGTGCCACCATGGGAGACAACTCCCAGCGCCGGCACCCTCGCTGAGCAGCCCTCGCTGAGCAGCCCTCCCCGGGCCGTCACCGGAGCAGCGCCCCGAATGGCGCCCTCGACGGCTATGCTGGCCACTGAGGGCGGCACCCGTCGCAGTATCGCTACCGGCAGTATCGCTTCGAGCTCTTCCCTCTCCCCGGCGAATCGCCGGGTGGCCACCGGTCCGAACGATGACCGGCGTGGCCCCGGGAAGGAGGGAAATTGCTCATGGCTACTGGCACTGTGAAGTGGTTCAACGCCGACAAGGGTTTCGGTTTCATCACCCAGGACGGCGGCGGCGCCGACGTGTTCGTGCACTTCAGCGCGATCGAGGAGTCCGGTTACCGGAGCCTCTCGGAGAACGAGAAGGTCTCCTTCGACGTCACGACCGGCCCCAAGGGGGCTCAGGCCGCGAACGTCCGGCGCGTCGGCTGAGGTTCCCAGCGGGAACCTCACGACGCCCTTCCCACCACCTCGCCCATCCGGGCGCGATTGGAGAAACGCAATCTTGATCGTCAGCACCCCTACCCATCTCAATGACGCGCGCCCTAAACCCGGGCCCAGAGCACGGCCGGAGGGATTCGCCGGGTTCGGCGTGTCCGCCCCGGTCGTCGGCGTCCTCGCCCGACGGGGCATCCACCACCCGTTCGCCATCCAGTCCCTCGTGCTGGCCGATGCCATGGCCGGCCGGGACGTCCTGGCCAAGTCGCGCACCGGTTCGGGCAAGACCCTCGCCTTCGCCCTCCCCATCGTGGAGCGGGTCTCCCGGCAGGGGCAGCCCTCGGCGCTCGTCCTCGTCCCGACCCGGGAGCTCGCCAACCAGGTGACCGAGGAGTTCCGCGGGATCGCGGCCGCCCGGCGCCTGTCGGTGGCCGCCGTCTACGGCGGGGTCGGCATCGCCAAGCAGGTCAAGGCCGCGGGCCGGGCCGACATCGTCGTCGCCACGCCCGGACGCCTGCTCGACCTGCTCCGGCGACGGCTGCTCCGCCTCAACCGGGTCAGCATCTGCGTCCTCGACGAAGCCGACCGGATGCTCGACATGGGCTTCCTGCCCGACGTCAGGGTCATCCTGTCCGTGTTGCCCGAGGAGCGCCAGACGATGCTGTTCTCGGCCACCCTCGACGGCGAGGTCCATCGCCTGGCGACCGAGTTCACTCGGACCCCGGTCCGCCACGAGATCACCGAGGCCCGGCCGGTGGTCTCCCAGGCCGAGCACCGCTTCGTGGCCGTCGGCACCGGCGACAAGGTCGACACCCTGGCCCGCGAGCTGGCCGGCGACCGGGGCCCGACCCTGGTGTTCGTCCGCACCAAGCGGGGCGCCGACCGGCTCGCCCGTCACCTCGTCACCCGTGACTTCGGCGCCCAGGCGCTCCACGGCGACATGTCCCAGGCGGCCCGGGAGCGGGCCCTGCGCCGCTTCGTGTCGGGGACGGCCGATGTCCTGGTGGCCACCGACGTCGCCGCCCGGGGACTCGACCTCGAGCACATCAGCCACGTCGTGAACTTCGATCTTCCCGGCGACGAGAAGGCCTACATCCACCGGGTGGGCCGCACGGCCCGGGCCGGCCGCAGCGGCGTCGCCGTCACCTTCGTCACCACCGATCAGCAGCCCGAGATGGCCCGCATGGCCAAGCTGCTCGACCTGGAGCGGGAGTTCGCCGGGGCCGGCATGGCCAACCGGCGGGGCCCCGTGCCCCGCAGCCGCCCCCGACGGCGGAGGTAGCCCCGACTCCTATTCGGCGGTCCCGGCCTGCAGGTGCCGGGCCCAGCCGGATTTCCGCAGCTTGGCCAGTGCCTTCCCCTCGATCTGGCGGATCCGTTCCCGGCTGACTCCCAACTCGGCCCCCGCCGACTCGAGGGTGTGGTACTGCCCGTCGGCCAGGCCGAACCGGAGCCGGACGATGCGCTCTTCCCGCGCCGGCAACTGGCCGAGCGCGAGGTCCAGCCCGGCCGCGGACGCGGCCCGGACGGCGGCATCGCCGGGGACCACGGCCCCCACGTCCTCGATGAACTCGCGCAGGGGCGGGCTGCCCTCATCCACCGGGGCGTCCAGGGAGATCGTGCGCGGGACGTTCCGCCGGATCGTCCGGACGTGATCGGGAGGCATCCCCGTCCCGGCGCTCAGCTCGTCGACGGTCGGCTCCCGACCCAGCTCCTGGGTCAGCTGGCGCTCCACCCGGGTCACCGTCCACATGCGGTCGACCATGTGGACCGGGATGCGGATGGTGCGACCCTGTTCGGCGACGGCCCGCCCGATGGCCTGGCGGATCCACCACGTCGCGTAGGTGGACAGCTTGTATCCCCGGGTGCCGTCGAATTTCTCGACCGCCCGCATGAGGCCGACATTGCCCTCCTGGACGAGGTCGAGCAGGGCCAGGCCGCGCCCCAGGTACCGCTTGGCGATGGAGACCACCAGCCGGAGGTTGGCCAACACCAGCTGCTGCCGGGCCAGGGCCCCGTCGCTCCGGATGGCCCGCAGGACGAGGTCGTCGTCCGCATGGTCCCGGGCCAGCTCACCGGCGGCCGCCAACCCGGCCTGGATCCGTCGGGCCAGGTCCACCTCCTCGGCCGCGGTGAGCAGCGGAACACGAGCGATCTCGGTGAGGTACATCCCTTCCGGATCGGACGCCATGGCCGTCCTCGGAAGCGTGTGGGGGCGGGGGTGGCGGCGCTTCAGCCGTCCAGCTCCGAGGGCAGGAACCCGGGGCATCATGCTACGCCACCACCGGCACCGCCCTTAGCCGAGCGGCGGATCCTCGCAGCCGGCGGTGCCACCGCCCCGGCGCTCGTCATCGGCCAGACGGGGCGGCGTCACGTAGCCGCTGCCGGGGTCATCGGTGGTCAGGAACCGGACGACGCCCCGGGCCAGGGCCTCGCCCACCGCCTGCTGCACCGCCGGATCGGCGTAGTGCCGCTCCTCGGCCGCATGGGAGATGAAGCCGATCTCGACCAAGGCCGTCGGTGTCCCCTGGGTCCGGCGGAGCATGCCGTAGAAGTCGTCGCCTTCGGAGTTGCGCCGGGGCTTGGCGCCGGGCCGGGGGGTGGCCGCCCACTCACTCAGCTCGAGCTGGGCGAGCAGGGC
>JBOGFE010000051.1:0-5150 GCA_050741935.1 Acidimicrobiia bacterium
GTGTAGCGGTAGCTCGTACCGGCCGCCAGGCCGTCGGCCCGCAGCCGGGCGATGCGCTCGCCGTCGACATCCACGGCCTCCGAAGCCAGAGGGGTGCCGGCGGCGTCCTCCATCAGGAGCCGGGCCCGGGTCCCGCCGGCGGCCAGGCGGGCGACGACCGTGGCCTGGTGGGAGGTCACGTTCCCGGACCACATCCACTCCACCCCGTCGACGGCCATAGGAGTGGCAGGCGAGGCCGGATGCAGGGGCCCGAAGTGGTAGGCCCACAGCCCCTGGGCGGCGACCACCTCGACGAAGAGGACGGCGCCCATGACCGCCGCCAGCGTCACCACCGCCCGCCGGCTCCGCCGCCAGGTCCAGGCCAGCCCGTGACAGACGGCGGGACCGGCGAAGACCACGCTCACCGCCGCGCTGAGCCGGCCGGAGTGCTCGAAGGCGAGCAGGAGGCCGAGGGCGGCGGCCGCCGCTCCCATCACCACCGCCCCGGCCGCCTCGTAGCGCCGGACCAGGAGCCCGCCCCCGGCCGCCAGGACGAGGAGGCCGACCCGCAGCGGGTCCTCCACCTCCGAGGGGAGGGTGTCGCCCCCGGCCTCGGCGGGGAACCCGGCGAGGTTGGCCACGACCCCGGCCCCCAGGGCGGCGAGAAACCAGATCCGGCCGGCCCGGCGGAGCGCCGTGGGGCCGGCCCTCAGCTGGGCGACTGGCGCAGGATCTCCCACACGTGTTCCGGGGTGGTGCAGAAGTCGTAGATCGAGCCGCCGATGGAGCTGGTCTCCGCCGCCGCCCGCACGAAGCCCCGGTAGTCGTCGTCGCTCGAGCGGTTGTCGGTCCCGCCGATGGGATGGACCGGCGCGGCGGGCAGTCCGAGGTTGGCCCGCAACCGGACCACGTTCTCGGCCGTGTAGCGGTAGCCGTCCCGGTAGCCCGACGACTGCGTGCGGAACGTCCAGTAGGCCATGGGCATCCACACGTCGTAGAGGGGAGCCAGCTCCCGCCAGGGGAACTCGGGCCAGTAGTTGGGGTTGACGTCCTCCATGACGATGGGAGGCGGCGGGATGGCGGAGAGGGCGGCACCGCCCATGGCGGCGCGCAGGCGGCGGGACAGCTCCACCAGGCGGGCGTTGCGCTCCCGGTGGTCAGGCACGTCCTTGCGCCATTCGATGTCGAGGCCGATGCCGTCGAAACCCTGGCCCTCGAAGCGGAAGTCCCGCATGGCCACCAGCCGGGCCATGTCGGAGTCCAGGTCGTAGAACTTGGGCAGGTACCAGGCCACCACCCGGATCCCGAAGGTGTGGGCCCGCACCAGCATGGGCCCGATGATCTCGGGGTTGACCAGCAGTCCCGGCGAGCGGAGGTCGTCCTTGGCCGCCTGCAGGTAGAGCGTCTTCACGCCGACCCGGGCCATGTCGTCGACGGAGCCGGGACCCACGGGCGCCGGGGCCCCGCCGGGCTGGTACTCGGGGCTGAAGTCGTAGGCGTCGACCCAGGTGCCCAGCCCCCGGTAGGCGATGAGGTCCCGGGGTGGCGGCGGGGTGACGGGAGCGCCCACCACCGGCACGGGGCTCACCGGGGCCCGGGCGCCCGGCGGCGGCTGGGTGGTGGGCGGCGGGGCGGCGGTGGAGGTGGTGGTCGGCGGCTCGGTGGTCGGCGGGACCGCCGACGCCGTGGTCGTCGTCGTGTCCGGGGCGATGGTGACGGTCGTCGGGCTCTCGGTGGTCGTGGTCGGCTCCTGGAGCGGGACGGCGGCGGCCAGCACCTCCTCGTGGCGGGGGTGGTAGCCGGCCGGGTCGGCCAGCGTCCAGGTACCCGTCACCACCACGAGCGCCGCCACCGCCGCCTTGAGCATCGCCCCCATCGCCTACAAGGGAACCACAGCCAGTGACCCAGTGAAAGGACCGTTACGCCGCAGGGCGTTCCTCGTTCGATTTCGGCAGGGATTGCCTCGGTTTCCGAGGCACCTCCTTCCCAGGTGGGATGGCCCCCGTGACCTCCGGGCCCCAGCCACGAGAAAAAAATCACAAGAACCCCCGACCCTGGTTGCGGCGCCCTTCAGGCGGGCTGATAAAGTACGTGAAGAAATTCACAAGGCGAAATCTCGGCAACCGAGCCAGGACGACTAACGTGCCCCCGGTGCAACCGGCGACTCCCCCCGGCAGGCCAACGGGTAGCGACGCGCTCACACTGGCCGCGGCGGACCTCCGCCGGCCCACCGCTCTCGAAAGGACGCCTGAGACGTATCCCGGAGAAGACCGGCGGAACGTCGAGCGGAAGTACCTCCGGTTCGCCGGGGTCGGGGTCCAGTTCGCCCTCACCATCCTCATCCTGACGCTGGCCGGCATCTGGTTGGACGGCCGCTTCGAGACGGATCCGCTCTTCACCGTGGTCTTCCTGCTCCTCGGCTTCGGGGGGGCGACCTGGAGCCTCATCCACCAGGTCCTCGGCCCCGACAAGGGCGACAAGAAGCCATGAGCCGCACCGCCTCGCAAGGGCTGCTGGCCGTGGGTGGCTTCATCGGCCTGCTCGTGATCGCCTCGTTGATGTTCGTCGACCTGGACCCCGATGGCGTGCGCGGGGCCCTGGTCGGTGCCGGCCTCGGGGTCGTGAACCTGGCGGTGGGCTACGCCCTGACCCGCCACACGCTCCGGCACGGCATGAAGTCGGCCATGACGACGCTGGCCGGGGGATTCATCGCCCGCCTCTTCGTGGTGGTCGCCTTGATGCTCCTCTTCCGCCGGACGGGCGGGGTGGACCCGGCGGCCTTCGCCCTGACGTTCCTCGTCTTCTTCTTCGTGTACCTCGGCGTCGAGCTGCTCCTCGTGGAGCGGTCGATCAGCGCCAGCCGGAGGACGGCATGATCCTGGCCGCGGAGGTCGTCGGACACCTCCTCGACTACGAGCTGCCCGGAGGCCTCACGGCCCACCAGATCCTCATCGGCATGGTGGCCGTGTTCACCGTCGGCCTCTTCACGGTGGCGGCGAGGCGGGTCCGGGAGGTGCCCCACAAGAAGGGGATCGTGGCGCTGCTGGAGGTGGCGCTCCTCTTCGTGCGGGACGACATCGTCTACCCGTGGCTCGGAGCCGAGCGCGGCCGGCGCTACCTGCCGTTCTTCTGGACGCTGTTCTTCTTCATCCTCTTCACGAACGCCCTCGGTCTGATGCCGTTCCCGTTCAACCCCTGGGAGCGCACGGCCACCGGCAACCTGGCCGTGACCGGAGCCCTGGCGCTGATGGTGTTCATCCTCATCCAGGTGGCGGGCATGCGCCAGCACGGCTACGTCCGGTACTGGATCAACCTCGTGCCGCACGGCACCCCCGCCATCCTCTGGCCGCTGGTGTTCGTCATCGAGTTCATCGGGCTCCTCACCAAGCCCTTCGCCCTGACCGTCCGTCTCTTCGCCAACATGACGGGTGGCCACGCCATCCTGCTCGTCCTCTTCGGCTTCCTGTACGGAACCGCCCACGCCAACACGGGTTTCCTCGGGGTGCCGTCCACCTTGGCGTCCTTCGCCTTCGTCCTCTTCATCATGTTGTTCGAGGTGCTGGTCGCATTGATCCAGGCATATATCTTCACCGTGCTCACGGCCATCTTCTTGAGCCTGGCCGTGGCCGAGGAACACTAAGAAAGGAAGTCAGGGAACCCATGGACGCACTTCTCGCTGCCGCAGTTCTCCTCGCCCAGGCCGCCGAACCGGGACAGTTCTGGGGAGGGGGCCTCATGGGCGCGGGCATCGGGGCCGGCATCGCGGCGGTCGGGGCCGGGATCGGGATCGGCCGGATCGCCTCGAGCGCCACCGAGTCGATCGCCCGTCAGCCCGAGGCCGCCGACGACATCCGCGGCGTCACCATCATCACGGCGGCGTTCATCGAAGGCGTCTGCCTCTTCGCCGTCGTCGTCTGCCTGCTGGTCCAGGGCACGGCCGCCGGCCCGGCGTAAGCCATGGACTGGGTACTCCTCGCCACCGAGGCCGGCGAACACGCCGAGGAACCGAGCTTCACGGACCTCAACTTCGCCACCGCCGCCTGGGTCTGGGTGGCCTTCATCGTCACGTTCCTCATCCTGAGGAAAGTGGCGTGGCCGGCGCTGCAGAACACCATGGAGGCGCGCGAGATCCGGATCGCCGAGGGGCTCAAGAAGGCCGAGGAGGCCGAGGCCCGGGCCAAGGAGCTGGCCGAGAAGCAGGAGCAGCTCCTGGAGGAGGCCCGCCGGGAGGCCCAGAAGTTCCTGGCCGAGGCCCGGGCCGCGGCCGAGAACGTCAAGGCCGAGGCCGTCACCGCCGCCCAGGAGGAGATCGCCGAGCAGCGGGAGCGGGCCAAGCGGGAGATCGCCCTCGAGCAGGCCAAAGCGGTCGACGAGCTGAAGAAGGCCGCCGTGGAGCTGACCCTCGAGGCCTCCGCCCGCCTGCTCAAGCGGGAGCTGACCGACGCCGACCACCGGCGGCTGGCCCGTGAGGTGGTCGAGGAGGTCGCCGGCCGACTGTGAACGTCTCCCCCGCGGCTGCTCGCGTCTACGCCAGGGCGCTCTTCGACATCGGTCTCCAGGACGGGTCCGTCGGCAGCATCTACGACGACCTGCAGGGCGTCCAGGCCGCCCTCGACGGGCTCGACGCCGAGCTGCAGGCGTTCTTCAACATGCCCCAGCTCCGCCGGGACGACAAGCGGCGGATCATCAACCTGGCCTTCGAGGGGAAGGTGGGCCGACCGGTCCTCGGGCTCCTCAACATCCTCGTCCAGAAGCGCCGGGAGCCCCTCTTCGACAACGTCGTCGAGGAGTACGCTCGCTACCGCGACCGCCACGAGGGACTGGTCCAGGCCAGCGTCACGACAGCCCGCAAGCTGGACACCGATCTGGCCGAAGCGCTGCGCGTGGCGCTCGAGCAGCGGACGAAGAGGGCCGTCGTCCTCCACGAGCGCGTCGATCCGGATGTCCTGGGCGGCATCCGGGTCAACCTCGGTGACTCCGTCATCGACGGCACGGTCCTCCGGGGACTCCAGGACATGCGGCGAAGACTCGTCGCCCGCACGCAACAGGGATAGGAACCGATGCCGCAGATCAGAACCGACGAGATCAGCTCGATCATCCGCAAGCAGATCGAGTCCTTCGACGTCGACCTCCGCACCGACGAGATCGGCATCGTGCTCGAGGTCGGCGAC
>JBOGFE010000052.1:0-5334 GCA_050741935.1 Acidimicrobiia bacterium
GGACATGTTGAAGCCCATCACCGAGTTCTACGTGGGAGAGACAGCGGCGCGCTGAGATCGGTTGCGGGTCCCTTGTGGGACAATGGTTCGCGGCCTACGCGGCGAGGGGGACGACGGCTCGCAGGCAGAACCGGATGCACCGCACCCCCGCCACCAATTGAAGAGCAGGTCAGGCCCCGGATTATCCGGGGCCATCTGCGTCCGGCTCGATCCGCTCGACCCACTTCGCCCGCCAGGCCGGCGGCTCCCACGGCTCGCCGAAGTAGATGCGCTCACGCACGACCTGGCCGTGGCGGAACTCCATGATCCCAACGGCGCACACCGGCCGGTCGTCGTAGTGGATCGTGTACTCGTTGACCCACAGGTCGTGGCAGCCGATCGTCCGGTGCACCTGGAACTCCAGGCGGGTCGGGTACGCGGATCTGAAGGCGATGATGTTGGCCTTGCCGCGGATGCGCTCGCCTCCCTGCGGCCATTCCACCACCGCGTCTTCGGCGTAGATCTCCGAAGCGCGGGCGATGTCGTCGTCGGGCCCGCCGCCGGCGACGCTGATCTTGGAAGCCTCGAAGTGGTCCTTGATCATCGCTCGGGCCAGGGCCTCGTCCATTGCTGAACCTCCTCCGCCCGGTCGTAGACAGTCTTCTTCAGGCGCTGGAGCCGGTCAGCTCCGGCCTCCGCCTGACCACCCTTTTCCCCCTCCGGACTTGGCTGCTTTGACGGCGAGCCTCTTCTGCTTGAGGCGGACGCCCCGGGTCCTGCGTTGAGTGCGTCCGTTGGACCTCGGCATGCGATGCACCTTTCTGTTGGCGGCGACGGTTGCCGCGCGGTTGATGGCCACTGCTTGGCTGCGGCCCCAGTACCCCGCCCAAGGATTGAACAGACTCATGGCGGCCGTGCTTGAGAAGAAGGCTGCCGCGGAGAGTCACGAACAGGAGGCGGAAACTGTCGTGCCGACTTACGGACGGCCACTCGGCCGACAAACCGACCTCGCACGGCGAGGGTAACACCGCCGGTGGAGATCCCCGCCCGGCTGCAGCGGCGCATGCCTGGTGGGGACGCTTTGAAGGAAGGTCAGAGCCGGTTCTGCGGAACTCTCCGGGGCCTTCTGCTGGGCCGACGCTTACAATCCCGAAGCCGGGTTTCGGGGTGACGTAGGAGGTCGGCATGTCGGTGCGCGTGGGGCAGCTGTGGCACTACCCGGTCAAGTCGATGCAGGGGGAGCCGACCGACGAGGTGATTCTCGGCCCGGGGGGCGTGGTCGGCGACCGCGCCTACGGGTTCGTCGACGTCGAGGCAGGCCGGCTCGTGAGCGCCAAGCACCCCAAGCGCTACGCCCCGATCCTGGAGTGCCGGGCCGCCTTCACCGAGCCGCCGCAACTCGACGCCGAGTTGCCTCCGGTGCGGGTGACGTTCCCTGACGGGGTCACGGTGGACGGCGACCACGACGAGATCACCGCCCGGGTCGGCAAGCTCCTCGGCCGCGAGGTCCGCCTGGCCACCGTGGCCGTGGACGCCGGCGTCATCGTGGAGGAGGTGTGGCCCGACCTCGACGGGTTCGGCCCGGTCGACTTCTACCGCATGCTCCAGATCGGCACCGAGGCCGACGATCCCGCCGGTGAGCGCATGATCGGGTTCCCGCCCGCGATGGGCGCGCCGGGCACCCTCAACGACCTGGCGGCCATGCACGTGCTCACCACCAGCACCCTCGCCACCCTCGCCGCCGAGCACCCCGGCGGGCAGTGGGACGCCCGCCGCTTCCGGCCCAACATCCTCTTCGACGACGGCGACCGGGCCGGGGCCAACGGCGAGGACGGCTGGATCGGCCAGGACCTCCAGATCGGTGTCGGGCCGCGGATCCACATCGTGGCCTCTACCCCGCGCTGCATCATGACCACGCTCGGACAGGCTGACCTGGCCCGCGATCCCGAGGTGCTCCGCACCATGGCTCGGGCCAACCGGCGCCCGCTCGGCGAGTTCGGCCTCTTCGCGGCGGCCGGCGCCTACGCCGAGGTCGTCGCCCCCGGCACCGTCCGGGTCGGTGACCCGGTCGCCGTCGAGCCCTCGACGGCCACGGACGGCCCGCTGGCCCACGTCATGACGGCGATGGCATCCGCTCTGGAGTCCGAAGCCCGCGGCTGACGGCCCGCCCGGTTGGGGTCGGGGTCAGCAGTTGGCCGGCGTGTCTTCTGCTTTCACTTCCTGCCCCGGCGGTAGGAAGACGACGGTATGTACGTCGGTGGTCTTCGAGCCCGGGTTGACGGCGTCGAAGACGGAGCCGGCGGCGATGACGAACGAATCCCCGGCGATGAAGGTCCGTTCTGCACAGTCGTCTTCTGCAGCATTGCGGTACCCGAGCTCGCCCGCCTTCAGCGTCGCCACAAGGGTCCCGGGCCAACTGATCCAACCAGTGGTTCCACCGGGTTCGATGGTGACGATGGCGTGCCTGACCGTGACCGGCCCCTTGGCCTCGATGCTGACGTCGTCTTCGGTCCCGCCTTCGGCCACGACCTGGCGGTTGACGCCCGAAGGCGTGGCCAGGACTGCTCCGCTTCCGAAGAGACCCAGGACGAAAACGGCCAACAGCGCGACGCGTTTCATGTCTCCGCCCCCCATACCTCCTCGCCCATCGGAGGTCTCACCACAAGGTTGCGCCTGTTGGTGCGTGGCCCGGCAAGACGAATGGTGCTCACCCCTGGGGACCCGAGCGGGGGCGGACTCGGCGGGCGTTGTGTACGTGGGACGTACAAACTTCCCGTCACCGTCACATGCGACCCGCCAGGTGGTCCCGGAGACGGCCCGCCCGATCTCGCGTGGATCGATGAGCAGCGCGAGATGCAGCGCCGGATGGACGAGGAGTTGCACATCCCGGACGAGGTGTCGGCCTCCACCCTCGACCGCGTCTTCGTCCGGACCGCGGACGGGTGGACGCGCCGGCCGTCCAACCGCTTCTTTCTCGTGTCGTCGCTCGTTGCGGCGTGAGCCGTCGAGGACGGCGACCTCACGTTCCGCCAAGGCCGGACCCCGCCTGACCATTCGGTCATGGCCGCGGAGGTGTGACAGCGTCATCGCCATGGGTTCCGGGGCCGGCGTGGGGTGGCCGTTCTGGGCGGGAACGAGCGACGAGCGGATCGACGAAGCGCTCACACTCGCCGGGCTCCGCCCGGGAGAGCGCCTGCTCGACCTCGGTTGCGGCGACGGCCGGGTGTTGCTGCGGGCGGCGGAGGGCTACGGCGCCGAGGTGAGCGGCGTCGAGGTCGACCCGGGCCTGGCGGCAACCGCCCGGGAACGGCTGGAGGCGGCCGGCGTCGACGGGACGGTCCTGGAGGCGGACTTCGAAGCGGTCCCCATCGAGGCCGATGTGGTCTTCGCCTACCTCAGCCCGGCGACGCTGCAGCGTCTTCGGCCGCGCCTGGGCATCCTGCCGTCCCACAGCCGTGTGGTCACCACCGGATATCCCGTGCCGGGCTGGCTTCCCAACGGTCTCGGGGACCGCGTCTATCTCTACCGCCTGCCCCCGGAGGAGCAGCCGGTCGACCGGCAGCTGCGGGGCTGGGTGAGTGCCGGCGCGCTCGTGAGCGTCACCCCCCGCGCCCCGGCCCTGGTGGCGGTGAAGCTCCAGGCCGGCGGCGGCCCTTTGACCGTCGCCGTGTCCGGCCCCGACTTCGACGGCTGGCTGACCACCCGGCCCGGCACCGATGAGGCGGCGCCCGGCGAATCGGTCGTCGTCGACCTCCGGTTCGAACCGGCCCCGGAGGGCATGCAGGCCTCGGGAACCCTCGAGGTGGAAGGCGCCGGCCCGTTCTCCCTCTTCGCCGTCGCCGACCCCGGCGAGCCCGGGATCTGGGGACTCTCCGAGTCGGGCTGTGAGCTCGTAGCCGACCGGATGGCGCAGGGCCGGGTTGCCTCCGTGCTGGACGAGGCGCGTCGTCGGACCGCCCCGTCCTCGCGGTGCGAAGCGCCGGTAGCGGGACGGGACGTTCTCCCCTAGCCTGCTCCGTCAGACGGGAGTGAAGTACGGCCGGTCCGCCCCTTTGCGGTCGAGGGAGGGAAGGATGTGACCTGCCCAAAGTGCAACCAGGCTGTCCCGCCGGGCGCCCGCTTCTGCAGTGAGTGCGGAAGCGCCCTGGCGCAGTCCTGTGCTGCCTGCGGCGCGTCCATCGAGGGCGCGGCCAAGTTCTGCAAGGAATGCGGCTCGCCGTTGACCGCTCCGGTCGGGTCGCCCTCGACGCCGGCGCCGGTCGCTGCGAGCACGCCGACTCCGATCACCGCCCGCCGGCCCGCCCGCGAGGTGCCCGAGTCCTTCGGCGCCGACCGGTACCAGGTGCGCCGCTTCCTCGGCGAGGGGGGCCGCAAGCGGGTGTACCAGGCCTACGACCGGGCCCTCGACCGGGAGGTGGCCGTCGCCACCATCAAAACCGAGGACCTCGACACCGCCGGGCTGGAGCGGGTCCGCCGGGAGGCGCAGGCGATGGGGCGCCTCGGGGACCACCCCCACATCGTCACCGTCTACGACATCGGCGAGGAGGACGGGCGGCCGTTCATCGTCAGCCAGTACATGCCCGGCGGCTCGGTCGACGACCTCCTGGCCGCCGCCGACGACCACCGGCTGGCGGTCGAGGAGGCCGTCCGGATCGCCGACGAGGTCTGCCAGGCGCTCGAGCACGCCCACGGCCTGGGGATCGTCCACCGCGACATCAAGCCGGCCAACGTGTGGCTGACCGAGGGGGGATCGACCCGCCTCGGCGACTTCGGGTTGGCGGCGGCGGCGGTGTCCCCCAGCCGGTCCCGCCTGACCAAGGAAGGGATGATGGTGGGGACCGTGGCCTACATGGCCCCGGAACAGGCCCTGGGTCAGAGCGTGGACAGCCGGGCCGACCTCTACTCCCTCGGGGCCCTGCTCTACGAGCTGCTCACCGGCCGGCCGCCGTTCGTGGGCCCCGATGCCGTGGCCGTCATCTCCCAGCAGATCAACACGCCGCCGATGGCGCCGTGGTGGCACAACCCGGCCGTCCCCAAGGAGCTCGGGGCGCTGGTGCTGGCGCTGCTGGCCAAGACCCCGGAGGAGCGCCCGGCCGACGCCGCCGAGATCCGGCGGCGCCTGGCGAGGGTGCTGACCGACCTCGCCGAGCCCGCCGGCGGAGCGTCTCGTGAGGACACGCCAGCCCCGGCCGACACCCGCCATACCGCCCGGCTCAACCGGCTCAGCCGCTTCGTGGGGCGATCCGAGGAGCTGCGTGCCCTCAAACGGGCCGTGTAAGGTGCCCTCCAGGGCCGGGGAAGCCTGATCATGGTGGGCGGCGAGCCGGGGATCGGCAAGACCCGCCTGGCCGAGGA
>JBOGFE010000053.1:0-4922 GCA_050741935.1 Acidimicrobiia bacterium
GCCCTGCCCCGGGCCGGCGCCGCCGGGCGCGCCGCCGGGCCGCTGGCCCCGGCCGAGGGCGTCCTCTTCGGCGCTCACGTCCAGACGCCCTCGGGGATGCACGACTACCAGGCCGTCACCGACCTCGAGGCCAAGGTGGGGCGGCCCTTCGCCATCGACCACTACTACCGCCCCTGGGACGATCCCTTCCCCGACGGGCGCGAGGCCTGGGACGTGGCCGGCGGTCGCATCCCGATGATCTCCTGGGGCAAGACGTACACCACCGAGATCAACTCCGGCCGCCACGACGACCTTGTCCGGACCCGGGCCCGGGGCATCCGCGACCTGGGCCAGCCCGTGCTCCTGCGCTGGTTCTGGGAGATGGGGGGCAACCGCAACCTGGCCCACGCCAACTCGCCGTCGGACTACATCGCCGCCTGGAACCGGCTCCGGGGCCTCTTCGCCGAGGAGGGGGCCGGCAACGCCGTGTGGGTGTGGTGCCCCGACGCCTCCGACTTCGCCAACGGCGTCGCCCAGGCCTTCTACCCCGGCGACGACGCCGTCGACTGGACCTGCGCCGACGGCTACAACTACCGCCACCCGTCCCGGCGCTCCACCACGGCCCGCAGCTTCGAGGCCACCTTCGCCGCCTTCTACGCCTGGGCCGTGGAACGCCCCAAGCCGATCATGGTCGGCGAGTACGGCGTGATCGAGGACGCTCCGGGCGACAAGGCGGCGTGGATGGACGCCGCCCGGGAGACGCTCAAGACGCAGTTCCCGGCCGTGGCCGCCCTCGTCTACTTCCACTCCCTGCGGGAGCGCGACGGGTTCACCTACGACTGGCGAATGGACACCTCGGAGTCGTCCCTGGCCGCCTTCGCCGCCATGGGCGCCGACCCCTGGTTCAACCCCGCCGTGGTCCGGACCCTGCCCGACACGGTGATCGACACCGCCCCGGAGGGGACCGTCCGCTCGGCCGAGGCGGTGTTCACCTTCACCTCCTCCGAAGGCGGGAGCGCCTTCCAGTGCCGCATCGACGCCGGCCCCTTCGAGGGCTGCTCGTCGCCGCGCACCTACCCCGGGCTGGCCGAGGGCGGGCACACCTTCGAGGTGCGGGCCCTGTCGGCCGACGGGCGTCCCGATCCCACCGCCGCCCGTCACGGGTGGGCCATCGACACCACCCCGCCGGCCGTGGTCGGCATCGACCCCCCCGACGGGGCGACGGGCGTGAGCGTGACGAGCCCGGTGTCGGCCGGGTTCTCCGAGGACCTCGACCCGGCCACGGTCACGACCACCGCCATCACCCTGGTGGTGGAGTCGACGGGGATGCCGGTGGCGGGCCGGGTCACCTACGACGCCGGGACACGGCGCGTCACCTTCGTCCCCGAGGCCGACCTGCTCCCCCTGCTCGTCTACCGGGCCGAGCTGGCCGGCAACGTGCTCGCCGACGGGCCGGGCAACCGCATGACCCAGGCCCGCACCTGGCGCTTCACCACCGGGGGGCCGGCCCCCATGCCGGCGGCGCCGGCGCTGCCGCTCCTGCCCCTCCCCTGATCTTCGGGGCGGGGATCAGCCCGTCGTGACCCCCGCGCCCACCGGGGCGAAGTGCACCCAGGTCCGGCCCGGGCTGAGCTTCACCGGGTTGCCGGCGGCGTCGGTGTAGCGGGTGGGCGAGGCGGCCTCGGGCTTGGACCACCGGCCCTTGGTCACCCGTCCCCCCGAGAGCACCCAGGCGTCGCCCTCGCCGGTCACGATCGACTCGTTGACGGCGTGGCCCGAGGCGTCCACGTTGCCGAGCTTGCGGTTGGTGACGAACTGGACGACGACGTTGTGGGAGGCGATCTGGGTCCCGCTCGCCACCACGTGGGGCGCGCCGTCCTGGGAGCGCTTCCAGGTGCCGGAGGGGGCGTCCCAGGCGTAGGCGGCGGAGGCGAACTTGGAATAGGGGATCGACACCGAGGCGGCGTCGGCCTCGCCGAAGGCCTCGCCCGGCGCCCGGTAGTCGAAGAGGGCCGGCGGCGGGTCGGAGTGGTCGTCGGTGGCCTTGGCCCACAGCTTGGCCGGGTCGACCATCAGGTTGTGGGGCTTGGGCCGGTCCTTGGCCCAGCGGTAGGCGCTGGTGGCGATGTCGATGTTGACGTCCTGGACCGGCGCCTTTCGCAGCATGGCCACGTACTCGGGGATGCCGCCGGAGTAGGCCACCAGGCCGCCGAGGGGGGAGACGATCTTGGGGTCCATGGGCCGCACCGAGCGCACCGGGCCGGCCTCGTCGGCCACGGTGGAGTGGAACACGGCGATAAACCGGGTCACGCCGCCCTCGACGACCTCCTCGAAGACGAGGTCGGCCATGTCCAGGCCGACCTGGGGCCGGGCCTTGGGGGCGTTGTCGATCTTGACCGACAGGGCCGGGCGCCGCTTCGTGTCCCCGCTCTCGTCGAGGGCCCCGGTCAGGGGGGCGATGACCGGCTCGGCCAGGGTGCCCTGGGAGACCTCGGTGGCGTCGGTGCGAGAGGGTTCGGCGGCGGCCTTGTCGCCCCCGCTGCCGGAGCAGGCGGAACCGGCGAGCAGGGCGAGACCGGCGAAGGCCAGGAGTGCACGGCGCAGGCGCACGGACGGGACTCCCTTCGAAGGACGGACGGCGATCACGGATCAGACATCGTCGACATCCGGCGCCCGCTTGACCCCGCCGTTGGTCGGGGTCCAATAAAACACAGGCTTGCGCATCGGGAGGGTATTTCCGTCACTTGAACACCATGACAAACGCCTCAATACGGCCGGCATCAATGCCGATCAGGAAGATGTGGTCGTCGACGCGGAGCCGGTCCCCCTCGAGCCCGCATCCCGGCGGGAGCGCCGCCGGGCGGGCTCACCCCTGCCCCAGCCGGGGGGGGACATATCCCGGCGCGGCCGGTTCGGTCACACCCGTGTCGTCATTGCCGTCGTGGTCGCGCTGGCGGGCGTGGCCGGGGTGGGCCGGCTGACCGGCGCCGGTCCGGCGGGCACCCTCCACACCGAGGAGGCCGGCCAGCCGGTGACGTTCGACGAGGCCGGTTCCGGGGCCTGGTCCGCCCCGGCGCCATCGGTCCGGCCGCTGTCCACCGGCTGGCGGCTGGTCCGGACACCGCCCGTCTCGACCCGGGAACGGGCCCTCTCCACCTGGACCGGCGAGGAGCTGCTCATCTGGGGCGGCAGCCACGGCCTCCGGGCCGCGGCCGACGGTGCCGCCTACCGGCCGGACATCGACCAGTGGCGCCCCCTGGCACCGTCCCCGCTCCGACCCCGGGATGCGGCCGTCTCGGCCTGGACGGGCCGGGAATGGATCCTCTGGGGCGGCATCCTCGGCGACCGCCACCTCGACGACGGTGCCGCCTACGACCCCGGCACCGACTCGTGGCGGCTGCTCCCTCCCTCGCCGATCGGTGCCGCCTCCCACGCCCTGGCGGTGTGGACCGGGCGGGAGGTGCTCGTCTGGGGCGGCTCCGGCGGGCCCGAGGGCGTCGCCTACGACCCGGTGGCCGACCGCTGGCGGCGCCTCCCTCCGGCGCAGTCCCCGGGCTTCGCCACGGCCGCAGTCTGGACCGGGGAGGAGATGGTGGTGTGGGCCTTCGACGGGGCCATGGCCCTCGACCCGGGGACGAACCGCTGGCGCCGGCTGGCGACCCCACCCGTCACGCCCTGGATGACCCAGGCCGTGGTGTGGACGGGGACGGAGATGATCGGCGTCGGAGGCGCGACCCATGACGCCCTCACGCCGGCCGCCGCCGCCCTCGACCCCAGGACCAACCGGTGGCGCACCCTGGCCGCCGCGCCGGAGCCGGTTGACGTCACCGGGGTTGCCGCCACCTGGACGGGCCGGCTCCTGGTGGTCTCCCGGGGGCCGTCCGACCTCCAGGTGTACGACCCCACCCGCGACTCGTGGGCCGTGATGCCCGGGATCAGCGAGGGTCGCCGGGATGACGCCGTGGCCGCCTGGACCGGCGAAGAGATGATCTTCTGGGGCGGGAACGACCCGTTCGTCGGCACTCCCGCGGCCCGGGAGGAAGGCTTCGCCTGGAGGCCGCGGGCCCGGTAGTCAGAGGTCGCGCAGCTCGGTCAGGCGCTGGTCGAGCGGCGGGTTGGGGCCGTTGATCCACAGGTGGGCCGTGACCCAGGTCCCGCTCCGGCCGTTGGTCCCCGTCCGGCGCAGCTTCTCCAGGGCGGCGATCAGGCCCGGTGGGTAGCGGGTGATGCGCACGCCGGTGACGTCGGCCAGCGTCTCGCGCCGGGGGGGCAGGAACCCCCGGAAGAACATGAGGCCGACGGCCGTGCTGGTCAGCAGGGTGTCGCGGTTCCGGATGTGGGCCAGCTCGTGGGCCACCACGCCCTCGAGCTCCACCCGGGTCATGCCCTCGAGGAGCCCGGTGGTCACCACCAGGGAGGCGTGGTCCGGGTTGCGCCCGGCGGAGAAGGCGTTGGGGACCCGGTCGGACACGACGAAGAGCGCCGGCTTGGGGAGCCCGGCGGCCACACATAGGCCCTCGACGATGTTGTGGAGCCGGGCCTGCTCCACCGGGTGGGCGGGGCGGGCCTTGGCCGCCGACAGGGCGATGCGGTCGGAGAAGAGGTAGGCGGCGCCGGCCACGGCCACCCCGACGACGGCGCCGGCCACCAGACCGGCGGCGCCGCCCGCGACGGCCCCCACCAGGGCCACGAAAGCCACGAAGGCGGCGATCCCGACGAGGAAGCGGCGGCGGTTGGCGGAGATCTGATCGTTGATGCCCTTGATCATACGGAGCGAATCGGGGCGAAGGACCAGTGACTAGTTCTTTTGGGGGCTCGAAATAGTTCTTTCGGGCTATGTGCCCGTGGCCCCCGCCACCCGATCTTGCCCATAGCGCCCCCTCGCGGCTGTTGGGGCCCTCTATGAGCGAAAGGAAGTTTCTGGTGAACAGGATTCGGATCGG
>JBOGFE010000054.1:0-17203 GCA_050741935.1 Acidimicrobiia bacterium
CCCACGGACCCGTTCAGGACCGTGTCTTCTGAGGTCGACGGAGACTGATCGTTGGCGACCGGCGGGTCATTGACGGCGTTCACCGTGACATTGATGGTGGCCGTGTCGGTGCCGCCCTGGCCGTCGGAGACCGTGATGGTAAACAGGTCGGCGCCGTTGTAGTTGGACGCCGGGGTGTAGGTGAAGGTCCCGGCGGTGTCGACCGAAGCGGTGCCGTGGGCGGCCGCGCCGGTCACGCTGTAGGTGAGCGTGTTCCCGTCCGGGTCAGTTGCTCCGACCGGGCCCGTGAGGACGGTGTCCTCGTTGGTTGACCGTAATTGGTCACCGGCGACCGGAGGGTCGTTGGCGCCGAGGACCGACACGGTGATGATGGCGGTGTCCGTGCCGCCGTGGCCGTCGTCGACGGTGATCGTGAAAGCATCGGCGCCGGTGTAGTTGAGGGCCGGCGTGTAGGTGAAGAGACTGAGCGCATTGACGAAGGCGGTGCCGTGGGCGGGGACGGCGGTGACGCTGTACGTCAGGCTGTCGCCATCGGCGTCGGTGGCGATCACGGAGCCGTTCAGGGGGGTGTCCTCAACGGTGGACAGCGACTGGTCGGCGGCCACCGGAAGGTCGTTGGCGCTGCCGACCGACATGCCGATGGTGGCCGTGTCGGTCCCGCCGCGTCCGTCCGAGACCGTGATGGTGAAGGTGTCGTTGCCGTTGTAGTCGACTGCCGGCATGTAGGTGAAGATCCCGGCCGCATTGACGGTGGCGGTGCCGTGCCCCGGGGCCCCGGTGATGCTGTAGGTGAGGGGGTCCCCGTCGGCGTCGGTGGCGAGGACACCTCCCGCGGCAAGGGTCTCTTCGGGGGTGAACAGCGACTGGTCGGGCGCCGCAGGGGCGTCGTTGCGGCTGTTCACGGAGATGCTGACCGTGGCGAAGGACCGGTCGCCATCGGCGTCGGCCACCACGTAGGTCAGCGAGTCGGGACCGAAGTAGTTGGCGGCCGGGGTGTAGACGATCCGGCCGTCGGCGGCCACCGTCGCAGAGCCGTGACCGGGTCCCTCGAGCACCGAGACGGTCACTCCCCCGTCCGACAGGCCCGAGTCGTTGGCGAGCACGTTCACGCTCACTGAGGTGTCCTCGTCCACCACAGCCGAATCGGCCACGGCAGTGGGGAAGTCGTTCCCCAGCTGGACACGGGTCGGGACCATGCCGATGATCGGCTGGTTCAGCACGATGGCACCCGTCGAGCCATGGAAGCTGGCGTCCCCGAAGGAGAAGACACCCCCGTCGGAGGCGACCAGCCAGTAGCCCTTGCCTGTGCCGGTCGGCGCCATGGCCACGATCGGCTGGTTGAGGACGACGGCGCCGGTGGAGCCGTAGAACACGGCGTCGCCGAAGGAGAAGATCCCGCCGTCTGAGGCGACGAGCCAGTAGCCCTTTCCCGAGGGAGTGGCGGCCATGCCGACGATCGGCTGGTTGAGCCGGATGGCGCCGGTGGAGCCGAAGAACCTGGCGTCGCCGTACGAGAAGATCCCGCCGTCGCGGGCGACGTGCCAGTACCCGTTCCCCGAAGGAGTCGCCGCCATACCGACGATCAACTGATTCAGGTCGAGAGGAACGGAGGGGCCGTGGAAGCCGGCGGCTCCGAAGGCGTAGACCGCCCCGGTCTTGCTCACCATCCAGTACCCGTCGCCGCCGGGACGGGCGGCGAAGCCCCGGATGTCGTTGGCATCCACGAGCCGGGACCCGTAGTTGATGGCGGTGCCGTAGTGAAGCACGTCGCCGTCGTCGTCGACGGTCCAGAGACCCGTGCCGTCGGGTGTCCTGGCCATGCCGACGATGTCGGTTCCCTGGTTTCGGTGGGCGCCCAGGAACCGGGCGTCCCCGAAGTCGAAGACGCCCCCGTCCGCCGCCACCAACCAGTACCCCTGGCTGGCGCGCACGCTCACCACCGGCTGAAGATCTCCCAGCGTCACCCGGCGCGAGCCGGGGACGGGGGCCAGCGCCATGCCGTAGGTGAGGAGGACGATCAGAAGTACGGTCCGCAAGGCACGTGAAGAACGCTCCGTCTTCACGATCAGACGACCGAGGCGACCGACACGATGGGCCGGGCCGGCGGGTTGTTGCCCAGGGAGCCGAGGAAGGCCTGGTCGGAGAAGTTGAAGATGCCGCCGTCCTCGGCGACCATCAGGTAGCCGTTGCCGTAGGGCACCATCCCGGTCATGGGCTTGTTGAGCCGCGTCCCGCCCATCGAGCCCCGGAAGGGCACGTTGCCGAAGGTGAACACACCACCGTCGGAGGCCACCAGCCAGTAGCCGCCACCTACGGGGTTCGGCACCAGCGACTGCACCGGGGCGTTGAGCCCGATATCGCCCGTCGAGCCGTGGAACACGGCGTCGCCGAAGGTGAAGATGCCCCCGTCGGAGCCGACCATGTAGTAGCCCAGGCCCGACGGGGTGGGGATGGAGTCCAGCACCGGGCCGTTGAGCCTGATGTCGGACACGTCGCCCAGGTGGGCGGCGTCGCCGAAGTTGAGGACCCGGCCCCTGGACGTGAAGATCCAGTAGCCGGCGCCCGACGGCGTCGCCGAGAGGCTGGTCACCGTCTCCCCCACCGCCAGGCGGCCGGCGTTGACCGACCCGAAGCCGCCGGCGTCGCCCTGGGGCGACACCCGCCCGGCGGCGTCCACGATCCAGTAACCGTGGCCCGAGGGCGTCGGCTCCACGTCCACCGCCCCCGACGACCCGTCACCGTGGGCGGCGGCGTCGCCGAAGGGATACACGGTGCCGTCCGAGCCCAGCATCCAGTACCCCGAGCGCGACGCCGAGGCGGTGTCGGGCACGGCGTTGGGGTGCTGGTCGACCGGAGCCTGGGTGGCCGGCGGTGTCCCGGCCGGCGGGGCGACCGGGGGCGGGGCGTCGGGCCGGTTGGCGGCCGGCGCCCAGCCGATGGTGTGGATCTGGTTGAACCACGCCGGTTCCGAGGCGTACCCGTGGTAGGCGGCGGTGGACTCGGGCCCGGAGATGATCCGCCAGTCGCCGTTGGTGGCGGGGACGTCGAAGTAGACCATGGCGGCGATGTCGGAGTAGATGCCGCAGTGGGGGCAGGCGTCGCTGCGCTGGAAGCTGCCGTTGACGACCTCGTGGGCCACCCGCATCCACTTGGCCTTGGCCTCCGGGTCGGAGGACTGCTCCTGGACGCCGTACTCGCCGATCTGGATCGGCTTCACCTGCGTCTTGTTGGGGAAGACGTCGGGGAACTCGGTCGGGGCGTTGGGTCCCTTGGGCCCGGTGGAGCGGGCCCACACCATGAACTCGTCGAAGATCTCGACGAAGCCCCGCCAGCGGTCGTCGTGGCCGCCGCTCCCGTTGCGGTCCGACACGCCCCAGTTGTAACCGTCGGCGGAGATCCAGTCGACGACGTCGTCACCGGGGTAGTAGTCGAAGGCCCAGTGTCCGTCGTCGTTGGGGCTCTTGAAATGGGCGGCGTTCCCACACCAGACCCAGACCACGTTGGTCGCCCCCACCTGGTTGACGATGATGTCGTAGATCCGGCGCCAGGCGTCGATGAAGTCCGCCGGGTTGCCGACCGTGCCGGCCCGCTTGTTGCCGTCCATCTCCCAGCAGTACCGCATCATGAACTCGTGGCCGAAGGCCTTGAAGGCCTCGCCCGTGCGGCGGATGACGTCGTCGTGGTCGCCCCGGGCGATGGCCCGGCTGCTCCCGCAACCCCAGCTGATCAGGGGGATCCGGCCCTGCTCGATGTCCCAGAAGGCGAGCTTGGACAGGCCCCGCTTGTTCGGGTTCCCGGGCTCGTAATCCTCGGCGATGCCGGCGAAGTCGCCGTAGTAGCTGTTGTTGATGTCCATGCGCCGGCCGAGGCGCTCCTCGGTCTGGATGATGTGCTGGTTCTCGGCGTCGATGGGCGCGCTGTGGCTGTCCTCGGGATGGACGCCGAGGAGGGCGCCGGTGGCCGGGGCCAGGCGGCCCCGGGCCCGGGACGGCGCCACCGAGCCGGCGTGCGGCTCGCCGTAGCTCTCCGGGATGTCGCCCGTCGTCGTGTCACTGTGGTCGGCCCGGGCGGGCACCAGCCCGGCGAGCGAGCTGGCGGCGGTGACGAGAAGGGTGGCCAGGGCCAGGCGGCGCCTGGTCGGGCGGGCTGCGTAGGGTGCGACGGGCATGGCTGTTCTCTCCCTGGGTCCGCCCCCACGCCGGCGGGCGGGGACGGGTCGAACGGTCATGGGGCACCGGGGGCGTTCTTCCCGATTCGCCAGAAGGGGACGGATCCCCTGCTCCGGGGCCAACCCCGGGCAAACCCTCCCCACGTTCGAAGGCCGGCCCCGGAGGGCCGGCCTTCAGATCATCGGGATCGAGCCGGGGTCAGGACTGGAAGGGTGCCACGGCCACGATGGGGTGGACGGGCGGGTTGTCCCCGAGGGAGCCCGAGAAGGGCAGGTCGGAGAAGTTGAAGATGCCGCCGTCCTCGCCCACCATCAGGTAGCCGTTCCCGAAGGGGACCATGCCGGTGATCGGCTTGTTGAGCCGCACCCCACCCAGCGAGCCGCGGAAGGCGCCCTCGAAGGAGAACACCCCGCCGTCGGAGGCCACCAGCCAGTAGCCCACCCCGTCGGGGTCGGGCACCAGCGACTGCACCGGGGCGTTGAGGCGGATGTTCCCCGTCGAGCCGTAGAACACCGCATCGCCGAAGGTGAAGATCCCACCGTCGGAGGCGACCATGTAGTAGCCCAGCCCCGACGCCGTCGGGATGGAATCCAGCACCGGGCCGTTGAGCGTGAGCGCCGCCGTGTCCCCGTAGTGGACGGCGTCGCCGAAGCTCACCACGCGGCCCTTGGAGGTGAAGATCCAGTAGCCCTTGCCCGACGGCGTCGCCGACAGCGACGTCACCGTCTCGCCGAAGGCCAGCGGGGTGGTCAGGTTGCCGAAGCCCTCGGCGTCACCCTGGGTGAAGACCCGGCCGGTGGAGTCCACGATCCAGTAGCCCTTGTCCGCCGGCGTCGGCTCCACGTCCACGGCCTTCACACCGATGGCCCCGGCGGCCACCGCGGCGTCGCCGTGAGCCTGGGCCTGGCCGAAGGGGTAGACCTTCCCGTCGGAGCCGAGCATCCAGTAGCCCGCCTGCCCGGCCGGCGGGTTGGTGACGCCCGGGTCCGGCGTGGGCGTGGGCGTCGGGTCCGGGGTCGGCGTCGGGTCCGGTGCGGGCGTGGGAGTCGGCGCGGGGCCCGTGTACGGACCCCACGTCAGCGTCTGGATCTGGTTGAACCAGGGGGCGTCGGAGTACGTCATGTACCCGGCCAGCGACGGCTCGGTGGTCTCGATGTCCCAGCCGCCCTCGTCGTCGGCCGACTTGCCCGAGACGTCGAAGTAGACCATGGCGGCGATGTCGGAGAAGGCGCCGCAGTGGGCACAGGAAGCCGGGGTGGAGGCGGTGCGCTCCATCACCGTCTCGTGGGCGTTGCGGAACCAGTCGCCCTTGTCGGTCCCACCGTCGCCCTGCTCCTGGGTGCCGTACTCGGCCACCATGATCGGCTTGACCGAGCCCTTGTTGGGGAAGGTGGCCGGGAAGTCGTCGTCCTTGTCCCGGACGTCCTGGGGCACGGGGCCGGAGCTGCGGGCCCAGATCATGAACTCGTCGTAGATCTCGAGCATGAACCGGTTGCGGTCGCTGCGGCCCTTGGCCCCGTGCCAGTTGTAGCCGTCGGCCGAGACCCAGTCGACGTAGGTGTCACCGGGGTAGTAGTCCCAGGCGAACTTCCCGGAGTCGTTGGAGTCCTTGTACTTGGCCGCGTTGGTGGAGAAGTTCCAGATCACGTTGTCGACGCCGAGCAGCTTGAAGCGGTTCCAGATGTAGCGCCAGGCGTCGATGAACTCCTGCGGTGAGCCGACCTCGGACTGGTTCTGGCGGGACCCGTCCATCTCCCAGCAGTAGCGCATGAAGAACTCACGGCCGTAGGACTTGAAGGACAGGCCGGCGGCGTCGATCTCGTCGTCGAGCTGGCCGGCCACGATGTCGTGGCTGTCGCCGCAGCCCCAGCCCATGAGCGGGATGCGGTTCGACTCCTTGTCCCACTCCATGAGGGAGATGGAGGGATTGAAGTCGATGGTGCCGTCGGGGTTCTTGCCCTTGAGGTAGTGGTTGAAGTCGCCCTCGTAGTGGTTGTCGATGTCGAGGACCCGGCCGAGCTTGACCTCGAGCGTGTCGATGCCCTGCTCGGGCTTGGTGGTGAACCGGTCGGAGTCGGAGTGGACGCCCAGCAGCGCCCCGGTGGCGGGCGACAGCCGGCCGGGCGCCCGGGCCGGGGCGACGAGCCCGCCCTTCAGGCGGTCACCGTTGTCGCAGTCGTCGTTGGTCGGGAGGTGGTACTCCTCCGTGGGGCAGGCATCGGTCGAGCTGTCGTGATGAGCCTCGGCCGGGAGGGCGCCGGTCACCACCGAAGAGGTGACCATGCCGAGGAGGACGGCGACCGTCCGCAGACGGGGCCGTCGCGTCGTCGGGACGGCAGGGAGTACAGCGGGCATATTCGATCTCACCTCTCGATTCGCCCTCGCGGGGAGGGGAAGGCGTTCTGCTCCGGATTCGCCGGAACAGGACGCTTCCCCTCCCTGTCGGGACAAATGGGATAGAGGTGGGTTACAGAGCCGCGACGGCCACGATGGGCTTGGCCGGGGGCTTGTCCCCGAGCGAGCCGGAGAAGGGCAGGTCGGAGAAGTTGAAGATGCCGCCGTCCTCGCCCACCATCAGGTAGCCGTCGCCGTAAGGGACCATGCCGGTGACGGGCTTGTTGAGCCGCACCCCACCCAGCGAACCCCGGAAGGCTCCCTCGAAGGAGAACACCCCACCGTCGGCGGCCACCAGCCAGTAGCCCACGCCGTCGGGGTCGGGCACCAGCGACTGCACCGGGGCGTTGAGACGGATGTTCCCCGTCGAGCCGTAGAACACCGCGTCGCCGAAGGTGAAGATCCCCCCGTCGGACGCCACCATGTAATAACCCCGGCCCGACGGTGTGGGGATCGAGTCCAGGACCGGGCCGTTGAGCCGGATCGCGGACACGTCACCGAGATGGGCGGCGTCGCCGAAGTTGAGCACCCGGCCCTTGGACGTGAAGACCCAGTAGCCCTTGCCCGACGGCGTGGCCGAGAGGCTGGTCTCCGTCTCCCCCGCCACCAGCCGGCCGGCGTTGACCGATCCGTATCCCCCGGCGTCACCGTGGGTCGAGACGCGCCCGGCGGAGTCGACGATCCAGTAGCCCGCCCCGGTGGGCGACGGCTCGACGTCGACGGCGGCGAGAGTGAGGGCGTCGCCGTGGCTCGTCGCCTCACCGAAGGAGTACACCCTGCCGTCCGAGCCGAGCATCCAGTAGCCCGACGTGCCCGACCCCGGCTGCTGGACCGGCGGCTGTTGTCCGGGCGGCTGTTGCCCAGGCGGCTGCTGCGTCGGCGGCTGCTGGGTGGGCGGCTGCTGGGTCGGCGGCTGCTGGGTCGGCGGCTGCTGGGTCGGCGGCTGCTGGCTCGGGGTGGACGTGTAGTTGCTGTTGGCCGAGGCCGGCCAGTTGATGTTGTGGATCTGCTTGAACCAGGGGTCCTGGGCCGCCGCCGCGATGTAGGCGTCGGTCGAGGCCTGCGAGGACCGGATCCGCCAGTCGCCGTTCTGGCCCGAGCCGTCGGCGTTGATGTCGAAGTAGACCATGGCGGCGATGTCGGAGTAGATGCCGCACCAGTGGCAGCCGGTCTGGCTCCACTGCGAGGACATGGCCCCGTTGACGGCGTCGTGGGTCTCCTTCAGCCAGTCGGGCTTGGTCAGGTGCGAGGCGATGGAGAGGTAGTGCTCGGCCCGGTCGTCGTTGGGGTCGTTCTGGTCCTCGGCCGACGGCTCGATGGCGCCGTACTCGCCGATCTGGATCGGCTTCACCTGGGTCTTGTTGGGGAAGGTGGCCGGGTGGTCCGGCACCTTGTCGTGGACCTCCTCCAGCAGCCCGGCCGGGATGGGGCCGGTGGAACGGGCCCAGGCCATGAACTCGTCGAAGATCTCGATGAAGCCCCGCCAGCGGTCCCGCTCGTAGTCGGCCTCGGCGTTGCGCCGCGAGAGGGCCCAGTTGTAGCCGTCGGCCGAGATCCACTCCACGGTGGCGTCGCCCGGGTAGTATTCCCAGGCGTAGTGGCCGGCGTCGATGGTGTCCTTGAAGTGCGCGGCGTTGCCGCACCACACCCACACCACGTTCTTGGCCCCGACCCGGGCCACCTTGAGGGGGACCTCGTGGGTCATCGGCACCTCGGGGGCGGCGATGATGTCGTAGATGCGGTTCCAGGCCCGGATGAAGTCCTCGGGCTCGCCGACGTGGAGCTCGCTCTCGTTGCCGTCGTTGTCGACGTCGTCCTCGTCCTCGATGCGCTTGGAGCCGTCCATCTCCCAGCAGTAGCGCATGAAGAACTCGGCGCCGAGGGCCTTGAAGGCCTCGCCCGTCTTGCGGATGACCTCGTCGTACTGGCCGGCGTTGATGTTGGCGCTGTTCATGCAGGCCCAGCTGACGAGGGGGATGCGGCCGAGGGAGACGTCCCACCACGCCAGCCGGGACAGGCCCCGGCCGTCGTAGGTGGCGGGGTTGGCGGCGTCGAAGGGCACGGCCGCCTTGGCCGGGTCCCAGTTGTTCGCGATGTCGACGAACTCGTAGTAGTTGTTGTTGATGTCCATGCGCCGGCCGACGGCCGACTCGGTCTCGAGGATGTGCTGGACGGCGGGGGTCAGCGCTCCGGTGTGGCGGTCCTCGGGGTGGACGCCGAGCAGCGCCCCGCTGGCCGGGGCCAGACGCCCGGCCGCCCGCGGGGGGGCCACGAAACCGGCGTGCGGGTTGTCGTAGGTGTGCGGGTCGTCGGGAACGCTCGGATCACGGGCGCCGGCCGGGAGTGCGGTGACCAGCATCGACGCGCCCAGCAGGGCCGCCAGGAGAGGACGGATCGGCAGACGACGACGCGGTCCCATGCGGATGACCCTTTCGAACAGTTCGACCCCGCGGTCGCGGGGGGCGCGACGGCAAAGGCGACGGTCAAGGATGGAGCGGAGCGCGCCGAGGGGGGGCCCCAGCTCGTTCACTCGCCGTTAAGAGTTCGGCGGGCAGCACATGTGCCCCTCTTTTCCGGGTCCGTCCCCTACCCGAGGCCGGCGGTGACCCGGAGGGCGAACCCGACGGCCCGTTCCAGGATCAGGTCCTGGTCGTAATCGAGCGTGGCGACGTGGAACGAGCGCTCCAGGGTGATCCGTTCGACCGGCCCGGCCACGGCGCCGGCGAGGACGTCGGAGGACACCGGCGGGACGACGTGGTCCTGGGGCGAGTTGAGGATGAGCACGGGGCAGCGGATGTCCCCCAGACGCCTACGCAGCTCGCGCACGGCCTCGTTCAGTGACAGCAGCCCCTCGATGGGAGCCGCCTCGTAGGCCAGCTCGGCCACCCCCGGAGCGGCGATGTCGGAGCCGATGCCGGGCAGGCGGTCCTGACCCTGTTGGAGGCACATCCGGAGCATGTCGCAGAAGGCCTCCGCCGGCGGGTCGAAGAGCCCGTTGACGGCCACCAGGCCTGCGATCTCGGGCCGGCGGGCGGCCAGCCAGGCGGCCAGGGTGCCGCCCATGGAGAGCCCGGCCACCACCACCGAGTCGCACCTCCCGGCCAGCTCGAGGTAACAGGCCTCCAGCGCCCCGGACCAGTCGGCGAAGCGGGTCGGCATCATGTCGTCGACCGAGGTGCCGTGGCCGGGCAGGAGCGGAAGCTCGACGGCGAACCCGGCGCCGGCCAGGGCCCGGGCCAGCGGCCGCATCGACGACGGGTTCCCGGTGAAGCCGTGGACCGCCAGGGCCCCGTGGGGCCCACCCGGCGCCGAGAACGGCTCGGCCCCGGCGATCACCTCAGGTATAGGGGTCGTCAGGGCCTCCGGCCAGCGCCCACCACTCGGCGGGGGCGGGTGACCAGTGGGGGTCGGGCACGATGCAGTCGACGGGGCAGGCGGGCAGGCACTTGTCGCAGCCGCTGCACAGCTCGGGGACGATGACCACGTCCACGCCGTGGTTGAAGATGGCTCCGAAGGCGGGCGGGCAGGCCCGCAGGCAGGCGTCGCAGTTGATGCAGATGGACATGTCGATCCGGAGCGGCGGGATCTGCCACCTGGGATTCCGGGTCCGGGCCTCCAGGCGCCCCCGGCGGCCGGTGACGGCGGTGGTCGTTGTGGCTAGCCCCGGCCTCGGCGCCACACGGCCCGGCGCACCTCGGACTCCGCGCCCTCGGCGGCGGCGGAGAGGATGGCGATGGCCTCGCCGATGATCTCGGCCTGGGTGACGACCACGTCCTCCAACTCCGAGATCTTGCGCTCGAGCGAGATGAGCCGCTGCTTGTCGTCCCGGAAGTCCTGGGTGATGAGCAGGGCGGCGCCCAGACCGATCAGGACGGCGCCACCGACGCCACCCGAGATGAGGTAGGGCATCTGCAGGAAGACCTCGGGGAGGTCGCGCACCTGGTACCAGCCGACCAGGATGGCCACCCCACCTGCCGCCATCAGGATCCAGGCGACGACGGCGCGCCAGCGCCGGAACAGCTGCTCCTGGACGAGCGCCTGGAGCTGGGCCTGTTGCTCCCTCCGGTCAGTGGCGCCGGGGGTCGATTCCAAGAGCTCTCCTAGCCGAGACGCCGGATCACGAACCGGGCCACGGGAATGATGAGCCCGAGACCCAGGAAGGCTCCGAACGCCCGGCTGACGCTGCGGGCCCCCCGCAGCCCCAGCGTATCGACTATTTCACCGGGAGAGGGCAGCGCCACCTGATCGGGATCGAGGTTTGATCCCGGTGTGGGCGGAACCGGCGGGCCGTCGGGCAGCCCGGCCTGATCGACGGGGGCCGGCGCCGGGGCGCTCACCGTGATGTTCTCGTTGCCCGGGAGGGCCCGGGGACGAGGGGTCGTTGGCTTGGTGGGCTTGGCCTGGGTGCCCGGGGTCGGCGTGGGCGGACCCGACGTGGAGGGTCCGGCCACCGGGGCCTGCGGCTCCGGTCCGGGCTGGACCGTGGCGTCGCCCTCGTTGAGCGTGATCTCGCGCTCCCGGTCGAAGGCGGCGACCAGGGCGGTCGAGGAGCCGAGGTCGAGCACCTGGGACACGGCCTGGGCGGGCACGCCCGGGGGACCCTGGACGGACTGGTCGAAGCGGACGGTGAGGCCCTTGACCTTGACGGTGACGAAGTCGGGCTGGCGGTCCACCTGGGCGGCGAAGTCGGGCAGCTCGAGGGTGATCCCCCGCTCCTTCAGCTTCTCCAGCAGCGCCTTGGCCCCGTCGTAGGCCTCCTGCTCGGAGGGCGCCCCGCTGGCCAGGCGGAGCCCGGCCGGGGTCAGCTCCACGGCGTTGTCGAGGATGACGAAGTTCTCCACCCGGATCTCGCCCCGGCCGTCCTTGGAGTTGGGAGCGCCCAGACCCGAGGCGGTGGCTGTGGTGGTGAGCGAGGAGAAGCGGATCTCGCCCTTGGGGCCGATGACGGCATCGCGCAGCTCGGAGCGGGCCACGCCGGTCAGGCGCCCGGCACCGTCGATGGTGGTGTCGTGGTTGGCCGAGGAACCCCCGATGGTGATGTAGCCGCTCAGCCCACCGGCGGGCCCGGCCGCCTCACCCAGCGTCCGCACCAGCTGGTTGCCGCAGTCGCCGGCGCAGTCGGTCAGGGCGTGGATGCTGCCCGGGTACTTTCCGTCCTTCCCCGCGAACGAGGCCGCCTGCTCGCGGTGGCTCGGGTCGGCCGAGAAGTGGTTCACCCCGGCCTCGGGCAGGAACGGGTCCCGGCACTTGCTCTCCTCGAAGCCGGCGCAGGTCAGCCCGTCGATCGACTCGCCCCGCAGGGTCGCCACCGAAAGGTCGGGCTGGGCCAGGGCCGCCTTGGCCTCGGTGAGGGGCAGGTTGTTGGTGACACCGGAGACGTAGGGCACGTTGAGGCCGTCGACGGGAAGGCCGCTGGAACCGGCCCAGAACAGCGGGTAGGCGCGCGTCAACACCGTGTAGGCGGCGGGCGCAGCAGCAGCAGCGGAAGCGGGAGAAGGCGCGAGCAACACCAAGGTGGACGCCACCAGCAAGGCGCCCGACCCCCGGGGGAGGCGACCCAGCTTCATTCTGGTGCTCCTTTGCTTCGTTTGGCGTCGGCGCCGTTGCCTCCACCGGGGTGCGTTGACTGCCACGAAATGTGCTCCGGAGTCAGCTTAGCGGGCTCCGTGAACATGGTGTTGCGGCCATTCTCAACCACGACGACCCGATCGGCAAGACCGAGTGCCAGTTTCACGAACTGCTCCACGATGAGCAGAGATACCCCATTCAGGGTCAAACCGCGCAGAACTTCGAACAGTTGGATGGCGAGGGCCGGTGACACCCCCGTGGAGAGCTCGTCGACGAGGAGCAGCCGGGGCCGGCCGACCAGGGCCCGGGCCAGGGCCAGGACCTGCTGCTCGCCCACCGGCAGGGTCCCGGCGGACCGGTGGGCCACCTCCCGCAGGCCCGGGAAGAGCCCCAGCGCCCACTCCACGTCGGCGGGGGCCTGGCGGCCGCGGGTGAAGGCGCCGGCGTACAGGTTCTCGAGCACCGTCAGACCGGGGAAGATGCGCCGGCGCTCGGGAACCTGGACCACCCCGGCGGCCACGATGGCCCCGGGCCGCATCCGGTCGAGCCGGGCCCCGTCGAAGGTGATGGTGCCTCCCGAGGGTCGGGCGACGCCGGAGATCGCCCGCAGCAGCGACGTCTTCCCGGCCCCGTTCGGCCCCAGCAGGGCCACCACCTGGTTGTCACCCACCGTGAGATCGAGGCCACGCAACGCGGGTCGGTGCCCGTAGGCCAGGTGCAGGTCGCGGATCTCGAGCACCGCGCTACGCGTCCTCGGCCGGGGGCCAGGGGGGCAGCTCGGGCGGATCGGGCGGCTCGGCCGGCTCGGGCGGCTCGGGCGACTCCGGCGGATCGGGAGACTCCGGCGGCTCGGGGGGTGACGGCGGGGGCATGACCGGCCGGAGGAAGGCGGCCCGGACCCGGGCGTCCTCCACCTCGCCGGGCTCGCCGCGGCCCACCACCGAGCCGGCGTCGAGGACGTAGACGTAGTCGGCCAGGGACGACACGAAGGGCAGGTCCATGTCGGTGACGAGAACGGCGACACCCATCTCGTCGCACATCATCCCGATGCGCTCCGACAGCTCCCGGCGCTCGGCCGGGTCGAGGCCGGCGGTGGGCTCGTCGAGCACCGCCAGGCGGGGCTCGGCGGCCAGCGCCCGGGCCAGCTCGACCAGCCGGCGCACCCCGCCCGGGAGGACGGCCACGGGCACCTCGGCGTGCTCGTCGACGCCGAGGAACTCGAGGAGCTCGTGGGCGTGGGTCCGGGCCAGGCGGTCCTCGTGCTTGGAGAGGGCCAGCCCGAACCCGCAGGAGAAGAACCCACCCCGCATCCGGCGGTGGCGGCCGACCATGACGTTCTCCACCGCCGTCATCGACTCGAAGAGGGCCGGCCGGGAGAAGGTCCGGGCCATCCCCAGGGCCCCCCGCTGGTGGGCGGGCAGGCCGGAGACGTCCCGGTCCCCGAAGTAGACCCGGCCGGTCCCGGCGGGGGTGAAGCCACCGAGGGCGTCGCACAGGGTGGTCTTGCCGGCGCCGTTGGGGCCGACGACGGCCACGATCTCCCCGTCGTTCAGCTCCAGGTCGACGTCGTTCACCGCCACCAGCGGGCCGAAGCCCACGGACAGGCCCTGGATGCGGAACAGCGGGCCCGACTTGCGGGGGTGGGCACCCAGGAACTGGGAGAGGTGGGACTCGAACTCATCCCGGGACGGCGGGGCGGTCCGGAAGGGGCGGGTGCGCTCCAGCTCCTTGGGCTGGAACGGGCGCCACAGCAGCTCGCCGGTTTCGGCAACCTCGGTGCCGGAGCCTTCGACCGGGAGGACCGGGCTGCCGCTGTCGGACACCGGCCCGGACCAGACGGCGTCGCTCCCCTTGGGCGGGCGGTTTCGGGCCTCCTGGAGCCGGCGGATGACGTCCTGGAGCCGTCCACCCCCGGATCCCGGCCGGGGGTCAGGCATCGGAGCCTCCGGGCGCAGCCACCTCGGCCCGGGACGGACGGACGAGCGCGCTCAGCCGGCCGGCGAGTCCGGCCAGCCCCCCGAAGGGCACGGCGGCCACGGCCAGGAGGCCGAGCACCGCCACCGTGCCCGGGCCCGGCCCGCCGCCGTCGAGGGCGGGCAGGACCTCGAAGACGAAGACGACGGCGGCCGTCCCGAGGAGCGATCCCACGCCGCCGACGACGGCGTAGAGGAGGTACTGGAGGGAGAGGAAGGCGGCGAAGCGGGACGGGTCGATGGTCCCGGCCAGGTAGGCGTGCACGACCCCACCGAGGCCGGCCACCACGGCCGAGAAGGCCAGGGCGACGAGGCGGTAGCGCCGGGGGTCGATACCCAGGCTGGCGGCCCCCTCCTCGGCATCGCGGACGGCGGCGAAAGCCCGTCCCACCCGGGAGCGCCGCAGGTTGACGGCGAACCACACCACCCCGGCGGTCAGGGCCACGGCCAGGAGGTAGAGGGAGACGGCGGGTCGCGAGACCAGCGACACCATCCAGTCGGGGCGGGCCACCTCGCTCTCGCCGGTGAACCAGTGCGAGCGCGGTCCCCACAGGAAGGACGAGGCCACCACGGCCAGGCCGACCGAGACGATGGTGAAGGGCAGGCGGCCCCGGGCCCGCAGCGACGGCGACCCGACGACCAGGGCCAGGGGCAGGACGAGGACGGCGGCCAGGGGGATGGCCACCAGGTGGGGCACACCCAGGCGCGTGGCGAGGTTGGCGGCCATGTAGGCGGAGAACCCGGCGAAGGCCGCCTGCCCGAGGGGCATCTGGCCGCTCCAGCCGGTCATGACCACGATCGACGTGCACACCAGGAAGGCGGAGATCCCCCGGACCCAGGCGGCCAGGGCCTCGTCGCCGGAGAAAGCGGGCACGGCCACGACCAGGACGGCGGCGGCGGCCAGCAGGGCCACCCGACCGGCCCACGCCGGCCAGCGGACCGGCGCCCCCGGTACGGCCGGAACCCAGTCCTCGGACGGCTCGTCCGGCTCGCGGAGCCGGCTCAGGAGGCCGGGACGCTTCCAGAGCACGAGGGCGACGATGAGGAAGGCGACCAGGGTCTGCACCCCGCCGAGGCGCACCGAGCCCGTGGGTTCGAGCACGGTCGGCACGAGGCCGAGCAGGAGGCCGCCGAGCGCAGCCCGGGGCAGGCTCCGGAACCCGCCGAGGAGGGCGGCCCCGAAGGCGAAGGGCAGATAGACCGTCTGCTCGTAGGTGCTCGACAGCACCGGGTGGGCGACCAGGATGGCGGCCAGGGCGGCCAGCAACGACGACAGCCCCCAGGCCGCCATCGACAGGCGGCTCGGGTCCATCCCCATCAGGCCGGCGGCGTCGCCGTCCATGGCATGGGCCCGGAGGGCGAGGCCGAAGCGCGTCCGGCGGAGGAGGGCGGCCAGCGCGACCAGGGCGCCGGCGGCCAGCAGCAGGCTGCCCAGCTGCTGGCGGGCGATGGCCACGTCGCCCACGGTGAGCGGAGGACCGGGCCAGACGCCGGGGAGGAGCTTGGGCGACGACCCCCAGGCGGCGTTGGTCCCGGCGAGGAGGGCAGCCGTCCATCCGAGGAGGACGAGCAGCTTCGTCTGGACACCGCCCCGCCAGGTCCGCACCAGGAGGTCGGTGGCCAGCCCGAGAAGGGCGGCGGCGACCAGGGCGACGACGAGCGCCGGCCACCAGCCCAGATCGGCGCCGATGAGCCCCTCGGGTGACGCGAGGTCCCAGTGGAGGACGGCCGCCACCGTGCCGATGGCCACGAAGGCGACGTTGGGCACCCGGGTGGCCTGGTAGACGAGGGTGACGCTCGAGGCCATCAGGGCGTAGACGCCACCGAGGGAGAGTCCGAGGACGATGGCTTCGAACAGCGGCGTCATGGGTCCGCCCTACGGCGCACAGACGCTCTCCGGGCAGGCCGACTCGACGACCTCGCCGGTGGGGACGAACCTCCCACCGGTGGCGGCCAGGATCGAGACCCTCCTGGTACCGACCCGCCCGGCGGGGGACCACGTGAGGGACGGGCCGAGGCCCGAGTCCCAGTTGGTGAGCTGCTCGGCCGCCCGCAGGAAGGCCGGGCGGGTCAGCTCCCGCCCGGCGCTGGCCAGGAGGTGCTCGGTGACCTTGGCCCCGAGGTAGGCGCCGAGGGTGGCGGGCAGGGCCGGCTCGGCGTCGGGGTGGTAGCGGGCCAGGTCGGCCCGGTACTCGGCCATGGCCGGGGCGGGGTCGTCGGGGGGGAGGAAGATCGTGGTGGCCAGGAAACCCTCGGCGAAGGGTCCGGCGCCGGCCGCCACCTCGTCCACCGGCATGGACAGCTCGGTGGCGACGGGGGGCTTCCAGTTGATGCGGCGCATGGCGGCGATGCACAGCTTCAGGTCCCGGGCGGTGGCCAGGTTGAGGAAGAGGTACTGCGGGTTGTGGGCCAGGGTGTCGCGCACCTGGTCGTCACAGGAGGTGGAGCCGAGGGCGAGGCGGACCTTGCCCTTGTTCTCGAGCCCTTCGTTCTCGTAGATGGCTTCCGCCTCGGCGGCCATGGCGGCGGCGTCCTCCCACACGGGGTCGTCACTCATGATCACACCGATGCTCTTCGCCCCCAGGGCTTTCGCCTTGTGGGCCCGCATCCAGGCGGCGTGGCGCGTCCCGGGTCCGGTGGTGAAGATGCACCTGTACCGGCGACCGACCTGGGGTTCGGGCAGGGTGGGCACGTCGGCGACGAGAGGCAGCGGGCTTCCCCCCACCGCCGCCGACTCCCCGCAGGCGTAGTCGGCCACGGCCCGCACGGACCCGGAGGCGAACGTGGAGAACACACGGTCCTTCTCCACCAGCCGGCGGAACAGGGCCCGGTCCCGGGCCGGGTCGAGGCCGTCGTCATGAACGACAAGTTTCAGGCGCCGGCCGTGGATGCCACCGGCGTCGTTGATCCGCTGGACCCGGGCGTCGAATCCGTAGAGCTCTTGGCGACCTATGGCGCCCAGGGGCCCCGAAAGAGGGATGGCCCCGCCCATCACCACGATGGTAGCCGTCACCCCCTCCTCCATTGGTGGAGTGGGGCTGGTCACGGGCACCGGCGGGGTCGACGGGCCGGGGGCGGCGGCGGCCCGGAGGGTGGGGT
>JBOGFE010000055.1:0-4054 GCA_050741935.1 Acidimicrobiia bacterium
GCGTGGTCGAGGCGTTGTCGGTGGCGTCCGCGGAACCGGCTCCCACCCCTCCGGCCACGGCCGAACCGGCTCCCGGCGCTCACCCGGTGACGGCCGAACCGGAGCCGGCCGGACCCGTCCGGCTCCGCCGCGGGACGTTCCGGGGCATCGACCACCGGGCCGAGGGCGAGGTCAGCATCTACCGCCGTCCCGACGGCCGCCATGTGGTCGGGCTGGAGGACTTCGACATCCAACCCGGGCCCGACTACGACGTCTACCTCGTGTCCGGCGCGGAGCGCACGGACACCTCCGGCGGCGTCCGCCTCGACGACCTGCGGGGCAACCAGGGGACCCAGTTCTACGACGTTCCCGCCGGCACCGAGATCGGCGACGGCTCGTGGACCGTCCTGGTGTGGTGCCAGAGATTCGCGGTGCCGGTCGCCCACGCCACGCCCACCTGATGGGGGCTCACCTCGCGGCGGAGACTCCCACCAGCGCTTCGAGGCGGTCGGCGGCGCAGGCGGCGCCGTCCTGGGCGCGCAGCCGGGCACCGATGGCGGCGGCCGAGCGGGCATAGGACTCGTCGCTCACCAGGGCGGTGACGGCGGCGCGCAGCTCCTCGACCGAGGCCTGCTGGTCGACCGCCAGGCCCGCCCCGTGCGCCTCCACCACCTGCCCGATCATGGGCTGGTCGATGGGGAGCTGCGGGATGATGAGCAGCGGCAGGTCGTGGGCCAGCGCCAGCATCGTCGTGGCGTGGCCACCGTGTCCGATGACCAGGGAGACCGCCGGCATGACCTCGCCGTGGGCCACGAAGCCCCGGGCCTCGACGTTGGCCGGGATGCGCAGGTCGGAGGCGGCGACGTTCCCGTCGATGGTGGCGATGGCCTCGACGGGCAGGGCGCCGAGGGCATCGAGGATCCGCTGCATCGATGCCTGCTGGCCGTCGAACCAGACGGTACTGAGGGTGAGCAGCACCCGCGAGCGGTCCCGGCGGGACGCCGGGGTGACCGGGTCCAGGGCCACGCCGGTCCAGTGGACGTTGGCGGGGATGGGTTCGGCGGCGGGGTCGAGGTCGCGGTCGCTGGCCACGATCACCTCGGTGGCGGCGTCCCACAACGGCTGCGGGGCGCGCCCGTGCGGCCGGCCCAGCTCGGTGACCGGGCTGTGCGGGAAGGCCTGCCCGAAGAAGGCGTAGAAGCTGTGGACCAGGGCGACGGTGGGCAGGCCGGCGGCCTCGGCGGCCTGGAGCGGCCCGAGCATCAGGCAGTCGACGACGGCGGCATCGGCGCGTGCCCCGGCCAGCAGCTCCGCCAGGTCGCGCCCGGCGCCGCCGTCGACGAAGGTCTCGAACACCCCGAGAGGATCGCGGGGGTCGACCCGTGACCAGGGCACGGCCTGCCGGTAGGGCGTGAAGGCGAACCCGGCACCGGCGATGCTGTCCCCCTGGGCCTCGTGGCCGAGGAAGGCCACGTCGTGGCCGCGCCGGCGGAGCTCGGCCGCCATGCCCAGGAGCGGGGGGACGTTGCCGCCCCCGTCCCAGGTGGCCATCACGAAGCGCGACATGTCAGGTCTCCTCTCCCACAAGGCAACGGATCAGGGTGTGCATGCGCTCCTCGGTCCGCGCCCGGCTGAGCCCGGCGTCGCGGCGCAGGAGCTTCCACGTGTACACGTCGGTGGCCACCACGAGCAGGTCCTCGAGCGCCTTGGCGTCGCCGGCCCGGGCGAGCTGGGGGGCGAACACCGTGCGCACCCAGGAGCGGTGGAGGCGGCGGCCCTCGGCCACATGGGCGGCGATGCGCTCGTCCATGCTCGACTCCTCGAGCATCCTCATCACCCGATCGCCCTTGTGCTCGTAGTGGGCGACGATCGTCCGCGCCGCCTGGACGGTGTCGCCGACCGGGGTCTCGCGCTCTTCGATCACCTGGTCGCGGGCGAAGCTCAGCAGTGCCTCGAAGAGCTGGTCGCGGCTGCCGAAGTGGCGCAGGACGGTGCGGGCCGTCACCCCCGCCCGTGTGGCGACATCGGCGAGGGCGATGGCGAAGCTGAGCTTCTCCTGCGACAACGCCATCCCCGCCTGGAGAATCTGCTCCCGGGTCTGGGCCACGGCATCGGCCCGAGCCGTCATCGTGTAGGCACGCTGCGTCTTCATGTCACGCCCAGTGGACACCAAAGCCTATTTCATGTCAATCGGAGGTGACACGATTTCGACGGCAGAAAAATTGTCCGGCCAAGGCGATGAGTCGCGGCCGGCCCGGTCGTCCAAGCTGTCGACCACCACGGCCACTTCACCGAAGGAGCCTCCCGTGCCCACCCGTGACTCGGCGCCTCTCGGCGCCCCCTGTTGGATCGACCTGTTCACCAGCGACACCGAGAAGGCCAAGACCTTCTACGGCGAGCTGCTCGGCTGGACGGCCGAGGCCGCCGGCCCCGAGTTCCATGGCTACCTCACCTTCTCCCGGGATGGCGTGCCCGTCGCCGGCGGCATGCACAACGACGGCACCCACAACACCCCTGACGCCTGGTCCGTGTACCTGGCCAGTGCCGACGCCAAGGCCACCGTCGACGCCGCCCAGGCGGCCGGCGGCAGCGTGATCGTCCCGGCCATGGACGTGGGCGAGCTCGGCACCATGGCGGTCGTGATCGACGCCGGCCAGGCGGCCGTCGGCATCTGGCAGCCGGGCCTGCACAAGGGCTTCGGGCTCATCGACGAGCCGGGGACGCCGGCCTGGTTCCAGCTCAACAGCCGGGACTACGACCCCTCGGTCGCCTTCTACCGGACCGTCTTCGGCTGGGACACCCACGTCATGAGCGACACCCCCGAGTTCCGCTACACCACCCTGGGCGAGGGCGACGCCGCGCTGGCCGGGATCATGGACGCCACCGGCTTCCTGCCCGAGGGCGTCCCGCCCCACTGGTCGGTGATCTTCCGGGTCGACGACGCCGACGCCGCCCTGGCCAAGGTCACCGAGCTCGGCGGCTCCATCGTGAAACCGGCCGAGGACACCCCCTACGGGCGCCTGGCCCAGGCCGCCGACAACACCGGAGCGCAGTTCGGCATCGTCGCCGGCTAGCCCGCCCTGGCGCCAGAGGTGGGTGCAGCCAGGCCGCGTGGAGCGGCTCCCCTGCACACACCTCTGGCTTCGGTCGGCTCAGATCCCCAGACAGAGGTACTTGAGCTCCAGGTACTCCTCGATGCCGTAGCCCGAGGCCTCGCGGCCGACGCCGGACTGCTTCACGCCACCCCAGGGGGCGACCTCGGTGGTGATGAAGCCGGTGTTGACCCCGACCATGCCGTACTCGAGGGCCTCGCTGACCCGCCAGACCCGGGACGTGTCGTTGGAGTACACGTAGCTGGCCAGGCCGTACTCGGTGTTGTTGGCCTGGGCGATGGCGTCGTCCTCGGTCTCGAACCGGAAGATGGGGGCCACGGGCCCGAAGGTCTCCTCCTTGGCCACGAGCATGTCCTGGGTCGCCTCGGTGATCACCGTCGCCTCGTAGAACGTGCCCCCCTGGTCGGGCTGGCGCCCGCCGGTGAGCACCTTCCCGCCCTGGCGCTGGGCGTCCTCGACGTGGGCCACCACCTTCTTCAGGGCGGCGTCGTCGATCAGCGGGCCGAGGTCGACGCCGGCCGTCCGGCCGTCTCCCACCGTGAGCTTGGCGACGGCGGCGGCGAAGCGGGAGGCGAACTCGTCGTAGATCGAGGACTGGACGTAGAGGCGGTCGGCGCACACGCACGTCTGCCCGGCGTTGCGGAACTTGGACAGGATGGCGCCGGCGACGGCGGCGTCGATGTCGGCGTCGTCGAAGACGATGAACGGTGCGTTGCCGCCCAGCTCCAGGGTCAGGCGCTTGACCGTCTCGGCCGAGTCGCGCATGAGGAGGCGGCCCACCTCGCCGGAGCCGGTGAAGCTGACCTTGCGCACGTCAGGGTTGCTGGTCAGCTCGCCGCCGATGGCGGCCGGGTCGCTGCCGGTGACGACGTTGAACACACCGGCGGGCACGCCGGCCCGCTCGGCCAGCACGGCCAGGGCGGTGGCGCACAGCGGCGTCTGCTCCGCCGGCTTCACCACCA
>JBOGFE010000056.1:0-4070 GCA_050741935.1 Acidimicrobiia bacterium
TCGGGAGGTGCACCATGAGCGTGACCGACGAGTTGCTGCGCAACACCGAGCGCTACACCGAGACCTTCGCCAAGGGCCAGCTGCCCATGCCGCCCGCCAAGCAGGTGGCCATCGTGGCCTGCATGGACGCCCGGCTCAACGTCTACGGGCTGTTCGGGCTATCGGAGGGCGACGTCCACGTCATCCGCAACGCCGGCGGGGTCGTCACCGACGACGTGATCCGCTCCCTCACCATCTCCCAGCGCCTGTTGGGCACCCGGGAGATCATGCTCATCCACCACAGCGGCTGCGGCTTGCTCGGCTTCAGCGACGACCAGCCCCTTCATCCCGGTGAAGGACTCCGTCCGGGGGTTCGTCTACGAGGTCGACAAGGGCACCCGGCGCGAGGTCACCTAGCCGGCCAGGACGATGATGGCGTCGCGGTCGCCGGTGGAGGTCGAGTCCCGTCCGGAGAGGGCGCCGCTGGTGCTGCCGACCAGGCGGGCGCCGGTGTCGTCCACGGCCACGGCGAAGGCCATGTCGGTCTCCTGGGTGCCGAACTGGTGGGTCCGGACCTCTCGCCCGCCGGTGTAGCGGCGCACGAAGATGTCGGTGCCGCCGGCGGCGCGCTGGCCGGGCAGTTCGCGTTCGGTGCTGCCGACCACGTGGGTCTGGCCGGCCCGGTCGATGGCCACGCCCCAGGCGGCATCGGTGCTGGTGGTACCGAACTGGCTGGTCCACAAGGTGGTGCCGGCGCCGTCGAAGGAACGCAGGAAGGCGTCCGTCCCCCCGGCCCAGGTCTGGCCGGGAAGGGCCCGGTCGGCGCTACCCGCCACCACCGCGTTGCCGTCGGCGTCGACGGCCACGGCCACCCCGAAGTCGTCGGCGGTGCTGCCGAACTGGCGGGTCCACCCTTCCCGGCCGGCGCGGTCGTACTGGCGCAGGTAGGCGTCGAACCCACCCGCCGAGGTCTCACCGGGCAGGACCAGGTCCGTGCTCCCCACCACCAGCACGTTCCCCAACCCGTCCAGGGCCACGCCCCGTCCGCCCTCATCCCCCGGGGTGCCGAACTGGGCGGCCCACACCTGGTTCCCGGCCGCGTCGTAACGGGCCACGAAGGCATCGAACCCACCCGCCGGGGACTGCCCCGGCAGCGCGGCCCGGGTCGTCCCCACCACATAGGCCCCCCCGGCCGGGTCGAGCGTCACCCCCCACGCCCCCTCGCCTCCCCCGCCCCCGAACTGGCGGGTCCAGACCTCGGTACCGGCCGGGTCGTACCGGCGCACGAAAGCGTCGTAGCCACCGGCCGAGGGCTGCCCGGGCAGCGCCCCCCACGTCTCCCCCACCACATACGCGTTCCCCGCCCCATCGGTGGCCACCGCCCGGGCGAAATCCCGCTCGGCGCTGCCGAACTGGCGGGTCCACAGCTCCCGGCCGGAGGCGTCGTACTTGCGGACGAACGCATCCACCATCCCCGCCGACCGCTGCCCCGCCAGGGCACCGAACGTCCACCCCGCCACATAGGCGTTACCGGCCCCATCCAGCGCCACCCCCAGGGCCTCGTCCGCCACCCGGGTACCGAACTGGCGCACCCAACCGCCACTCCCCTCGGCCGCCGTCACCGGGGACACCGGGACAACCGCCATGAGAACGGCGGCGACGGCCGCCCGAACCGTGACCTTCAGGATGTTCGTGCCTTTGACCCTCATCGGAGCTTCCTCCTTCTCCGTCCGGACACTTGCGGCGGGCTCGGGTCCTCGGTAGGTCAAGGTTCAGCTGCCCTGCCCGCCATCACCGCCGAGTTCCGCACGCTGGGATTGCAACTTCCGTGACAGTTCGGTAACCGGAACCACGCAGTGAGCGTGCGGATCCCCCCATGCGGGCCGCATGCGCGCCTCTTGCGCTGCTCCGTAGGCAGCTTCTCCCTGGGGCGCCGGGACAACATCGCCCGAACGGCCGATTCGGATGGCGGTGACGGGCCTACGCTGGGGCCAGAAGGTTCAGCCAGCGAGCGTGGCGGAACTGGAAGACGCGCCGGGTTTAGGTCCCGGTACCCGAAAGGGTGTGGGGGTTCGAGTCCCTTCGCTCGCACCAGACCTGGGCCCTGGGCTCGACCGGTTCGGCTGCTCGCATGGTCCTCTCCCTCCCGGTCGCTCCGGCGATGTGGGAGACCATAAATGAACCGGCACGACCGGACATCGTGGAAAGTACGCAGTCCCGGTACCGATTTTCGATGCGTTCAGAAGTCGAGCTCGGACTCCCGCTTGGCCAGATGGCCAAACCTGGGTCAGGGCGGCGGCCTGCCCCGTACCCCGATGCTCGCCGGCCACTTGGGTGGTGGCCAGGCCCTGGGCTCGACCGGTTCGTCGGGGGGGATCCATTCCCAGGTGCCGGGCCCGCCCCGGTAGCGGTACCCCAGACAGGATTTCTGGTAGTGGGGCCAGGGACAGAGGCGGGCCAGGTTGGCCAGGCTGGTGTCGCGGGTGGCGGCCCACGGATCGCGGTGGTCGATCTGGAGCCTCCGACGGGCGTCGCAGTGCGGCACGATGCATTTCGGGTCCCGGGCCTCCAGGGCGGTACGCAGGTGGGCGGGGATGGTGCGCCCGCCGTGGGCCACGGCGGTGATGTCCACCCCTTTGGTGACCAGCACCTTGAGGACGCAGTCGGTCGCCATCCGCCGGGCCAGCGCCACCGGGATCGGCCCCAGCCCGGGGATCTCACACTTCTCCCCCAACACCGGGTCGCCCCGCATGAGCGCCTCGTAATCCACCATCGCCACCATCGCCACCGGCGCCCCCGCCCCACCGGTCCCGCCGGCACCACCGGCGGCGGTGAGGGCGAGGTCCACCAGGGCGTCGGCCCGGTGGGCCTCGGGTTCTCGTACCAGCGGCCCCGCAGGGCCTCGACGATGCTCTCGTCCCGGCGGGCATCCACCGCGGCCAGCAGCCGCGCCCCCTCATCCGGTGTCAGCCGCGCCGCCAGGCGCACGGCGCCATCCCGATCCATCCACGACCGCAGATACTTCGAACATGCCGAGATCATAAAGACGGGGTAGGTCAGTCATCGGGCGTCCCAACCCTGAGCGAGAACGTTTCGCAACCCACCGCCGCCGGTCCGGTTGCGGCTCCGGTATCCGGCAATACCGAGCGGTGCCGGGTCAGTACCCTTTCTCCGTGGCAGAAGACGGGCCTAAGGAATTGCCCGATGTCCAGTGCCCGAAGTGCGGCGGCCGCGAATGGGCACTGGCGAGCAAGCCTGAGCGCATTCGCCTCAGACTGCGCAAAGGATGGAACTGGGGAGCAGTAATTCGGTGCAACGCGTGCGGCTGCCAGATCTCAGCCGGTTGGGGTGGCGCAGGCCGTGTCCGGGAACGTCCACGGTGGCTCCGGCGGCGACATCGACCGCACTCGTAGGTGCCGATACCGAACGATCTCAGTCCGTTGTGCTCATCGTTGACACGGACGTTTCCGCGGAAACGTCCATCACCTGTTCGCCGACTCGAGCCTGCCGTCCTACGCCCACGCCACCGCGCTGCTCAGCCGACCCGTACTCGACTTCCTCCCAACAGCTGACGGGTCGGTTCCCCAGGCTCGGCGTTCGAACGGAACAATTCCCGACGTGGACGCGCCCCACGTGGTCCGGCACCACGACACCGCTTCACTGCGCGAGACAGTCTGCGGATTCGTCCACGACGCCCTGACGTGGGCCCCCGGCCGGCTCATCGCCCTCGCCGTCGGCGAGACAACGCTCCCGCTCTACTCCGGACTCGACCCCGTCCATCCCGGGTGGCAGGGACGTGCCATCACCCCCGTCGACGAGCTCCTCCCGCCCCCGGCCGACCCCAACCGCCGGTTCGCGGTGCGCCTCGCCGCCGCCCTCCCCGCCGGTCTGCGGCCGCTCCTCGTGCCGCTGGATGTATCGGGAGAGCCGGGGCGTCGGGCGGCGGAGCTTGACGCCCGACTCCGCGACGACGACGGCCTCGCCATCGCCGTCCTCGGCCTGGGCCCGGACGGCCACGTCGGCTTCAACCAGCCGCCGACCCCCGTCACCGCCGGCACCCGCGTTGTCGATCTCCACCCGGCCAACCTGGC
>JBOGFE010000057.1:0-2796 GCA_050741935.1 Acidimicrobiia bacterium
GAGCAGGCTCACCGTGGTGGAGGAGTCGAGGAACATCTCCTTGAAGTAGTGGACCCGGGAGAGGTTCTCGACCCAGTCGATCTCGCCGGCGCCGGTGCCCCGGATGCCGCCGTCAGGCCGCAGGCCGGGGTAGTCCCCCATGGCCTGGGTCGTCCACTGGGCGAGGAAGAACTCGAAGCCCGGGTTCTCCGTCCGCCACCGGCCACCGGAGTCGAGCGTGTGGCCCTGGGTCTCGAGGATGAACTCACCCGGCAGGTTGGCCAGCTGCGAGCCCGGGTTCTCCAGGTCGCACATGGCCGGCGTGCGGGTGCCGTCGGCGAAGGCGAAGTGCCCCCACTTGCCCGCCGTGACCTGGTCGATGGCCCACACACCGATGGCGTAGGCGGCCGAGGTGCGCACGAAGTCGCGCCGGGTCATGTTGAACTTGCGGCGCGTCTCCTCGATCTTCTCGTTCTGGAGCGCCATGATCTTGAGCTGGTTCGGCGAGGGGTCCTTGGGGACGTACTCACCGTTCGAGCAGGGCAGGACATCGATGGCGACGTCTTCAGGCGGGTCCGTCCAGTGGTTCTTCCAGCGCATCGAAGATTCCTCCCCTTCCTCGGGCGCAGAGCTATGACGATGACGGGAACTGCGCGGGGGACCGGCCCCCCGTTCGGTTAATTCAGATCCTTATGTCCCATTTTTCCCGGATCAAGGACTTTTCATATACTGAGTGGCAGTACACACACCACGAGTAGCACTACACACACCACGGTTCGTAGCCAACGTTGCACTAGGGGTGGGTGATGGAATGTTCGGGGGGAGGCCCACAGACCTGATCCAGAGCGTGTCCCGCGCTCTTCGGATCCTTGAAGTGGTGGGCGACAACCCGGCGGGGTTGAACGCCAAGCAGATCGCCCAGCAGTGCAATCTGGCGCTGCCGACCGCGTACCACCTCCTGCGCACGCTGTGCTACGAGGGCTACGCGGTTCGCCGCCCCAACGGCCAGTACGGGCTGGGCCTGAAGGTCGCCGACCGGTTCCGGGACCTCATGGCGTCCATGGAACGGCCGCCCCAGATCCACGAGGTGCTCCGCCACCTGGCCGAGACCACCGGGCACACGGCCTACTTCGCCCAGGTGATCGAGGGGCACATCGTGCTCACCGACCTGGTCGAGGGGCCGCATTCGCCCCATCTGGAGGACCTGGTCGTCGGCTGGGACGACGGGGCCCATGCCACCGCGCTGGGCAAGGCCCTGCTGTGGGCCATCCCGCCCAACGAGCGGCGCTCCTACCTGAAGGAGATGGGCCTACGGCAGTTCACGCCCCACACCATCACCGACGCCGAGCAGCTCAACCACGAGCTGGCGCTGTCCGGACGGGTGGGGATGTTCACCGAGCGGGAGCAATACCGCCCCGAGGTGTGCTGTGCGGCGGTGGTGGTGGGCGACCGGCTGGGCACCATCGGGATGTCGGTCCCGGCGGAGCTGTGGGAACGGACCAGCCCGGGCCTCATGCGCCACCTCGCCCTCCGGGGCGCCGACCTCAGCTGATCGGCCGCTCGTCGTCCTCAGTCCCGTCGTCGGCTTCGTCGGTGGTTTCCTCCTCGGGCCCCGCCTCGGCGCCCGTCGCCGCCTCGGGGTCCCGGCCGAGCTCCATGAGGGCGCCGATCTCGCTCTTCTCGGAGCGGCGGTCGCTCCAGATCACGAAGGCGACCAGGGCCACGCTGAGCACCAGCAGCGGCAGGCGGTAGCGGGCGAAGAACTCCAGCACCGAGCCGATGGGGGCCTCGAAGGCCTCCCCCACCCGGCGGATGAAGTAGAGCCGGGCCATCGTGCCCGTGATGTTCAGGGTGAAGAAGACCGGCAGGCGCATGCCCGCCGCCCCGGCGAACAGGCAGATCCAGGGGTTGGGTGCCAACACCACCAGCGGGTAGGCCGCCTTGGCGAAGGCCTTCTCGTACAGCCGGACCTGTTCCCCGAAACTCTTGGAGCGCCGCTCCACCCACTGCAGCGCCCCGTCGCCGTACCAGTACCCGAGCAGGTAGAAGAGCGGGTCGGAGAGGAGCAGGCGGGCCCCGGCGGCCAGGTAATAGGACCAGGCGTCGAGCTGGTTGGTGGTGAGGACCAGGACGCGCGACCGGGCGTTGAGCAGGGTGAGGGCGAGCGGGTGGCGGTCGGCCCAGGAGGTGGTCAGGGCGTCGCCGACGTAGGCCAGAACCACCAGGCCCACGATGGGGCCGATGACGAAGAGCAGTTGGCGCCGGGTCGGTCGACGCGCCTCCGGGGCCGTCTGCATCCCTAGATCATGGCCCGTGATCCCCAGGTCATGCGGGCGGGGGGCTCCTCAGAGCGAAGTCGACCACCCGCTCCCCCCCGCCGGGAAGCTCGCGACGGCGGTCGGCATCCCCGAAGACGTACACGGCCCCGTCCCCGCCGGCCAGGTAGTAGCCCTCCCCCGTCGCCGTGACCCGCAGCTGCACGGCCTCGGGCGCGGGCTGGCGCCCGGCCAGGCTGCCGAAGAAACCGGTGCCGACGGCGAACACGCCCCCGTCGGCCCCGAGCAGCCAGTAGCCCCGGCCGTCGGGGTGGGCGGCGATGGACACGATGGGCGCGGCCGGCTTCACCGCCCCCACCGCTCCCACCACGGCCTGGCCCGGGGTGGCGCCCCGGGGCAGGGCGTCTCCGAAGGCGAACACCCGCCCGTCGGTGGCCGCCAGCCAGTAGCCCCCGCCGCTCGTGGTGGGAACCATCCCGACGATCGTGCGTCCTCCGCCGGTGGTCGGCGTCGACCCGTAGAAGGCGGCGTCGCCGAAGGC
>JBOGFE010000058.1:0-16202 GCA_050741935.1 Acidimicrobiia bacterium
GGTCGATGCGGCGGATCACGTCGTTGCCCATGTCGTCGATGTAGATGCCGCCGTCGGGGCCGTACAGGGCGATCTTGGAGTCGGACAGCTTGGCCGCCGTGGCCGGCCCGCCGTCGCCGGCGTAGCCCGTGCCGTTGCCTCCGGCGATGGTGGTGACCATCTTCGTCTGGCTGTCGATCCGCCGGACCCGGTCGTTGATGGGGTCGCCCACGATGACGTCGCCGTCGGGCATGACGTCGACGCTGTGGGGGGCGTTGAACATGGCCTGGGCGGCGGGACCGTCCCGGAATCCCGCCTTCGTGGGCGTGCCGGCGAAGGTGCTGATGACGCCGGCGGCGTCGACGTGGCGGATCACGTGGTTGTAGGTGTCGGCGATGTAGTAGCCGCCCTGGCGGTCGAAGGCGATCATCCTTGGCCCCTCGAGGCCGGCGTCGACGGCCGGGCCGCCGTCCCCCGAGAACCCCTGGCCCATGCCGACGGCGGTGCCCACGAAGTAGCCATCGGCGGCGCTCGCCTGCATGTAGGCGTAGGAGCCCACCACCATCATGGCGGCCAGGGCCGCCACCAGGCGGCCGCGCCGGGACCGCATCCGAATCAGCTCAGAAGGCACCGTTCCATCCCCAGTCAGTCGGGCCGTAGCGGCGCACGCCGAGGGGGTGGCGCCGGCTAGGAGTCGTCCTCCCAGCATTCGCCGGAATTCACCTGATTCCTGCCCATCGTTCAGATTCGAGTCGGCGCATCCGGTGGTGTCCGGCGCGGCCCGGGAGCCGACGAGGCCCGGGCCCCCGCGAAGGGACCCGGGCCTCGGTGCTGTGCCCTGTCGGGAAGGTTGACGACTAGTCGACCGATGCCACCGACACGATCGGCCGGGCCGGCGGACGGTCGCCGAGGGAGCCGAGGAAGGCCTTGTCGGAGAAGTTGAAGATGCCGCCGTCCTCGCCCACCATCAGGTAGCCGTTGCCGTAGGGCACCATGCCCGTCATGGGCTTGTTCAGGCGGGTGCCGCCCATGGAGCCCCGGAAGGCGCCCTCGAAGGAGAACACCCCGCCGTCGGAGGCCACCAGCCAGTAGCCCACCCCGTCGGGGTCGGGCACCAGCGACTGCACCGGGGCGTTGAGGCGGATGTTGCCCGTCGAGCCGTAGAACACCGCGTCGCCGAAGGTGAAGATCCCACCGTCGGAGGCGACCATGTAGTAGCCCCGCCCGGACGGCGTGGGGATCGAGTCCAGCACCGGCCCGTTGAGCCGGATGGCGGACACGTCACCGACATGGGCGGCGTCACCCAGGGCCAGGACCCGGCCCTTGGACGTGAAGAGCCAGTAGCCGTTGCCCGACGGGGTGGCCGACAGGCTCGTCACCTTCTCGCCGGCCACCAGGCGGGCCGGGTCGGCGTTGCCCATGTGCCGGGCGTCACCGAAGCCGAACACGTGGCCGGCGTCGTCCACGATCCAGTAGCCGTTGTAGGACGGGGTCGGCTCCAGGTCGACGGCCTGGAAGCCACCCACCGGAGCGTTGCCGAGGTGGCCGGCGTCACCGAAGGCGTAGACGGCGCCGTCGCTGCCCACCATCCAGTAGCCGGAGCGGCCCGAGCCCTGACCACCCGGCGGAGCGGGCGGGGCGGGCGGCGCCGGCGGGGCCGGCGGGTCGATGGAGACGGGCGGCGGGGTGGACGTGGCCGGCAGCAGGAACATGCCCCGACCACCGACACCGGCGTTGGCGATGGCCACCGACTTCGAGCCGGGCTTGCCGTTGTTGAAGCTCGCCGTGAAGAGCTCGGGGCCGTTGTTCTCCGACCACCAGATCTTGCCGCCGGCCATGGTCATGCCCGTGACCTTCGACCAGTCCCGGCCGTCGGTGGCACCGCTGGCCGCGATGATCTCGGCCCCGACCACGTCGTCGGCCACGTTGGGCATGGACAGGAAGTAGCGGTAGTAGAGCTTCTTGTCGCCCTGGAGGGTGAAGTAGACGCGACCGTTGTCGTAGAACATGCCCGTCATCCGGGTGATGGGGAAGTAGTCGGAGAGGTCGGCTTCCATGCCCCGCAGGCTGACCTCGACGGGGTTGCCGAGGCTGCTGCCGTCGAAGGCCCAGCGCAGCAGCTTGCCGTCGCTGCGGCCGGTGTAGAGCCGCCCGTTGACCCAGAACGCACCCCGCATCTGCGACCAGTCGATGGCGCTGTTGAGCGGGACGACGGGCCCGACCACGCTGCCGTTGAACACCCGGCGGGTCATGGTCTTGTCGGCGCCGAGGCGGTACAGGTCGCCGGGCAGGCCCTGGGCGGAGGTGGTGGGGGTGGCGCTGCCGCCGGCCAGCGGGAAGAAGGCCAGCTTCATGTGCTGCTCGCCGCCGATGCGGTTGGTGTCGCTCCCCACCCACAGGCCGTCCGGGCTGGAGGCCAGCGCCCAGGCGCCTTCACCCCGCTCCCGGCCCGGGTTCCAGGGCAGGGGCAGGCCGCTCACCGCGTCGAGGGCGGCGATGCCCTCCCGGGCCACGTGGCCGGGGCCGGGGATGGCGTCGGTGGCCGAGCCATCGGTGTAGTTGTTGTTCATGGCCCGCATGTGGCCGCCCACGTACACGGCCCCGCCGGTGATGGCCACACCGGTGAAGCTGTCCCCACCGTCGTAGTCCACCCACGACGGCTCCAGGGCCGTGCCCCGGGCACCGGTCTCCCAGCGGCTGGCGGTGTCGCACATGGTGCCCCGGGAGAACCCACCGGTGGTCACGACCACGAAGTACCTGCCGTCGGGCGAGACGTCCATGTCCCGCATGTGGGTGTCGAACTTCTCGGCACAGCGGAAGGGGTCGGGCAGGCCGGTGTCGTCGTCGACGGGCCATTGGTCGGACGTGCCCTCGCGGCGGTCGTCGAACCGGTCGGTCTGCCAGTCCAGCAGGCTGGCGCTCTGGCCGGGGGTGACGTCGACGAGGGCGATCTGGAACCGATCCGCGCCGTTCACCTTGGTGAAGTTCCCACCGGCCACCAGGGTCTTGCCGTCGGGGGTGACGGCGATGGTCTCCACCCGGGGCTTCTGGAGCAGGGGGTCGACCTCGGTCGTCTGGCGAGGCGAGGTGAAGTTGATGTTGAAGTCTCCGTCGAGGGCGCCGTCGTCGACGTCCACCACGGCCAGGCCCCGGTGGTCGACACCCTGCACCTTGCTGAAGACGCCGGCCACGAACAGCCGGTCGCCGACCACGGCCAGGTCCTTGACCGGCGAGGCGCCGGTGGTGACGTCGAAGCCGGCCACCTCGGCGCCGGTGGCGCCGTTCAGCTTGAGCAGCTTGCGGCCCAGGCCGCCCGAGACCGGCGAGTCGTAGGAGAAGGCCCCGCCCACGAAGATCGTCCCGCCGGGACCGGGGGCGAGCGCCTCGACGCCCTTGGCGTACTCCGCCCGGGGGTCGATGCCCCACGCCGGCGGGTTGAAGTTCATGTCGATCTGGCCGGTGGCGGCGTCGAAGGCGAAGAGCCCGGGTCGGGCGACCTCGACCGCGCTGCCGGCGTTGCGCACCCGGGTGAAGGTGCCGCCCACGTAGATCTTCCCGCCCATGGGCAGGATGGTGGTGACCTTGCCGCCGTCGTCGGCGCCGTCGCCGTCGATGTCGATGTCGACGACGTGCGGGGTGTGTTCCGCGGGGTCGGCACTCACAACCCCGTTGTGGGGGCTGTAGAGCGCCTCGGCGCTGGGCATGGCCGACAAGGCCACGGCCAGGCCCAGGGCGGCGAGAAGGGAACGGCGGGAACGGTTCAACATCGGGTAACCCCCAGCTGTGCCGGTGAGGAGGGGGGCCTCACCGAGTGACGTGGGTGAACCCCCGACGGGGGCCGGGGGCACGTTTGCTCCTTGGTGTGGGACCAGCGGGCTGAGGTCGACCGAGCGGGGGGCGCTGTGGGAACAGCCTCGAGCCTGGAGATAGATACGACCCCGGACCGCTGCGTTCCTGCCCGAGAAGGTGGCAACCGGACTCATCGCACGACCGGGTCGAGGCCGGACAACCCTGTTCCGGGGGCCTTGTTTCCGCTGGTTACCGGCGAGGAACCGGCCCGGTGTCCGGCGAATCCATGTTCTGACAGCGACGTGGAGGACCCCGATGGCCGAGCCGAGTGGAGAGCGGGCAATGGAAGGACACCCGGAGAGTGTGGACCCGCCCTGGTTCCAGGACCTCGTCCGTCGGGCGTTCGAACGCGAGATGCGCCGCTACCAGAAGCTCGGGGCCGATGCCGACGAGGCCCTGGAGAGGGCCATGTGGTACATCTTCGAGCTCCGGGGGAATCTGAACGAGCTCTACCAGGCCGGCGCGGCCGACGAGGAGCTCTAGGCCGGCCGCCGTTCGTCGGGTGCGGAACCGTCGGTGATCGCCGGCGGCTCCGGGCGGAGGCGCACCCGGCGGATGGCGTGGCGGTCCACCGCCAGCACCTCGATCCTCCACCCCTCCACGACCACGCTCTCGCCCGGCTTGGGCAGGTGTCCCAACCGGTAGAGGACGAGCCCGGCCACGGTTGAGTACTCGTCGCTCCCGGGCAGCCCGATCCCGAGATCCTCGAGGTCGTGCATGGGGAAGGACCCGGGCAGGACGTAGGACCCGTCGGCCATGCGCTCGGCGCCCTGCACGTCCCGGTCGGCCTCGTCGTAGATCTCCCCCACCAGCTCCTCGACGAGGTCCTCGACGGTGACGATGCCCTCCGTCCCCCCGTACTCGTTGACCACCAGGGCCAGCGACTGGCGGTGCACCTGGAGCTGGCGCAGCCCTTCGAGGGCCCCGAGGGTCTCGAGGAGGACGAGAGGGGCGGTGGCGACGTCGCCCACCCGGCCCTCGAAGTCGACCAGATCCCGGATATGGACCACACCCTCGGCGTCGTCGAGGTCTTCCCGGTAGACCGGAGCCCGGGAATGACCGCGGGCCCGCAGCTCCCGGCGGGCGTCCCCGGCGGGGGTCTCGAACGGGAAGGCGAGCACCTCGGGTCGGGGGACGAGCACCTCCCGCAGCGTCCGCTCGGCGATGTCGAAGGCCCCGTCGATGATCCGGCGCTGCAGGGCGCTGAAGGCCGTGCGCCCGGCGAGGTCCCGCACCTCCTCGGCGGGGATCGGGTCGCCCGCCGCCCGGGGGTCCCCGCCCATCAGCCGCACAGCCAGATCGGTGGACCGGGCCAGCAGCCAGATCATCGGCCGGGCCAGGCCGGCCAGGAGCCTGACGGGCCGGGCGGCCAGGAGCGCCCAGCGTTCCGCCCGCTGCATCGCCACCCGCTTGGGGGCCAGCTCGCCCAGCACCAGGGTGAAGAAGGCGAGCACCGTGGTCACCGCCAGGATGGCCACCGGGCGGGCGGCGTCCCCGAAGAACCCGAGCGGTTCGACCAGCGGCTCGGCCAGCGACACGGCCGCGGTGGCCGAGGCCAGGAACCCGGCCAGGGTGATGCCGACCTGGATGGTGGCCAGGAAGCGCGTGGGGTCCCGGGCCAGCTCCGCCACCCGCCGGCCCCGTTCCCCGCAGTCCCGCTCCAGCCGCCGCAGCTGACCCTCCCGCAGGGAGACGATGGCGAGCTCGGTGCCGGCGAAGGCCGCGTTCAGAATGATCAGAGCCGCGATGAGGGCGAGATCGAGGGGCACCTGGGGAGGATCCTAGGGCCCTCCCCGGGTGCGCCGGACGCGCCCGCCTCCTAGCGGATGGTGCCCGCCTCCTAACGGATCGTGCCCGGCTCCTAGCGGATGGTGAAGGAGTCGACGGCCGCCCGGTGGTCGGCGGGCACGTCGATGTGGTCGCCTTCCACGACGGTGCTGATCTGGTAGAGGGTCTGCCCGTCGAGGATCAGGCGCCAGAAGCCGGTGGCGTCGCCGTCCTTGGCGTTGCTCACGACGACGTCACGCCCGGGCCGGCCGGCGACGTCGATGGGGGTGGTGACCGCCGTCCCCCCGATCCCGTCCGTCACGCCCGTGGCGCCGAGGTCGAGATCGAACTCGGTGCCCACCGGCAATTCGAAGACGGTCACGCCCGTGGCCGAGTCCCGGTCCTCGTAGAAGTAGGTCATCAGCGTGAGACCCCCCCGGGTCGTCTCCTGCACCTCGGGCGCGCCGGGGAGGCGCACCGTGAACGTCGGCCCCTGGTAGCTGACCGGCTTCGAGGGCTTCACGTCCGACGCCGGCAACAGCCCGTCGCCGTTGAGCACGGCTCCCACCGCCAACGAGGTGACCACCGCGGCGATGACTCCGGCGACGATGGTGAGGATCTGCTTGGCCCGGCTCCGCCGGACGGGAGGGGGGGCGAACCCCGGCTCGCCCGGAGGGGCCCACTCGCCGGGCGGCGCCCAAGTCTCACCGGAACCGCCCGCCGGCGAAGGGGCGACCTCGTGCTGGGGAGCCCACGGCAGGTCCGATTCGAGATCCTCCTGGGCGTCGACGGGGACCGATCGCCAGGTACCCATGGGCTCGTCGTGCATCGGCCGGGGGGGCGGCGGAGGGAACGTCGGCTGGGCGGGGCCCGTCGCCCCAGCCACCGTTCGCGCCTCTTTGGCCTCCCGGCGGGACTTCCGGTCGTCGGGAACCAGGGACTGCCGGCAGTGCAGGCAGAAGTCCTCGGCGCTGTCGGGCAGGGACGCCCAGCAGTGGGGGCAGCGGTCGGTACGGACGGGCATGGTGGCTCCGATCGGGCGCGCGGGTTCCACTCAGGACATCGGCCACCACCACGAAGAGTTGAGCGCATCCGACCGTTATGTCCGGTACCGCCCACGTATGTCCGGTACCGCCCGGGCCGTCCTAACCTGCGCCGCTGTGACCACGGTCCTGGCCTACTCCGGCGTGTCCCTGCGACTCGACGGGACCGGCCGGGCCGTGCTCGACGGCATCGACTGGTCGGTCGGCCCCGGGGAACGGTGGGCGGTCCTCGGACCCAACGGCTCGGGAAAGACCTCGTTGCTGCGCCTGGCCGGGGGCTGGCTGTTCCCGAGCGCCGGCACCGTCGACGTGCTCGGGGCGCGCCTCGGCCGGGTCGACGTCCGCGTCCTGCGCCGCCGCATCGGGTTCGCCAGCGGCTCCTTCGTCACCGCCCTGCGCCCCGGGGTCCTGGCCGAGGACGTGGTCATGACCGCCCGCTTCGCCGCCACCGAAGCGTGGTGGCACACCTACGACGAGGCCGACCGGGCCCGGGCCCGCCAGCTCCTGGCGCGGATGGGTTGCGGGCACCTGGTGGGCCGTCCCATCGCCACCGCCTCCGACGGTGAGCGCCAGCGGGTGCAGCTGGCCCGGACCCTCATGGTCGAGCCCGATCTCCTCCTGCTCGACGAGCCGACGGCCGGCCTCGACCTCGGCGGCCGGGAGGCCCTGGTGGGCCGCCTCGGCGAGCTGGCGGCCGATCCCGCCTCGGCCCCCACCGTCCTCGTCACCCACCACGTGGAAGAGGTGCCCCCCGGCTTCACCCACGCCCTCCTCCTCCGGGACGGCCGGGTCCAGGCCGCCGGCCCCATCGAGGCGACCCTCACCGCCGGGTCCCTCTCGGCCTGCTTCGGCCTCCCCGTCACCTTGGAACGCCGCGGCTCCCGCTACATCGCCCTGGCCGCTGACACCTAGGTCCTACCGCCATATTCAGTATGCTTCTCCCACGGCGACAACAGGAAAGGACTCAGGCACCATGGGGCGCAAGTGGGGTCTCCTCTCTCTCGTGGGTCTGCTGAGCTGGGCGGCGGCGCCGGCCGGCGCCGAAGGAGGCACGGTCGCCACGGTGGCCGGGAAGAGCCCCGCGGGCTACTCGGGCGACGGTGGCCCCGCGGCCGAGGCCCAGATGCACGAGCCCCGCATGATGACCTTCGCCCCCAGCGGGGACATGTACATCGCCGACACCTTCAACCAGCTCATCCGGAAGGTCGACGCCGCCGGCACGATCACCACGGTGGCGGGCAAGTTCACCGGCTTCGTCCCCCGGGACGAGGCCGACTGCGTCCCCAACTTCAGCGGGGACGGCGGGCCCGCCACCGAAGCCACGCTCAGCTGCCCCCACGGCGTGGCGGTGGACACCAACGGCGATGTCTACATCGCCGACTCGGCCAACCACGTCATCCGCCGCATCGCCGCCTCGGGCACCATCGACACCGTGGTCGGCGCCGGCGGCTCCTCCGGCGACTCGGGGGACGGCGGTCCCGGTACCGAGGCCCGCATCCAGGGACCGAAGGGGATCGTGCTCGACAACCGGGGCGGGCTCCTCATCGCCGACTCCGGCAACGACCGGGTCAAGCGCCTGGACCTCGCCACCGGCCTCATCACCCTGGTGGCGGGCACGGGAGACCAGGGCAAGGCGGGAGACGGCGGTCCGGCCACCGAGGCCCAGCTGGTCGAGCCCCGGACCCTCGCCGTCGGTCCCGACGGGTCGGTCTACATCGCCGAGCCCAAGGCCCACCGACTGCGCCGGGTCGACCCCCAGGGCGTCATCAGCACCTTCGCCGGCACGGGCCGGGCGGGGTTCTCGGGCGACGGCGGGCCGGCCGACGGGGCCGCCCTCAACTTCCCCCGGGGCGTGGGCGCCGACGGCGCGGGCAACGTGTACATCGCCGACTCCCTCAACCAGCGCATCCGCCAAGTGGACGCAACCGGGACGATCACCACCGTGGCCGGCCGGGGCAAGCCCTGTTACTTCAGCGACAGCAACAACTGCGGCGACGGGGGCCCGCCCCTCGAAGCCGGATTCGCCACGCCCCGAGCGGTGGAAGCCACCGCCGCCGGCGACCTCTACGTGGCCGACACGTTCAACGAGCGCATCCGGCGGGTCTCGGCCACCTAGCCGGTTTCCTCATTCGCGAGACGATCACACCTTCGCCGGGAGGTCACGCCCGGTCGCAGCCCGAATTTTCCTGCATCGGATCCTCGCGGGCCGGCGAGGGTCAGGGCGCGGTGCAGACGGAGGTTGGGCGCGTGACCGGCAAGAAGACCATTGGGGCGGTGGCCGCCCTGGGCCTGTTGGCGCTCGTGCCGCTGAGCGACGCCAAGGGGGCAGCGGGCACCCAGGCCGACGGACCCAGCACCACGTCCTGCTCCGGCCTGAACGCCGGCGCCTGCAGCAAGCGGACCATCAGCGCCGACGGCAGCCGCGTCGTGTTCACGTCCACGGCCACCAACCTGGTCGACGGCGACACCAACGACTATGCCGACATCTTCCTGGCCACCGTGGCCCCGGACGGGTCCCACACCCTGGCGCGCATCAGCGTTCCCGACCCCACCTCGGGCGCCACCGACGCCGAGGCCAACGCCGGCAGCGGCACCCCCACCATCAGCCCGAGCGGCGAGTGGGTGGCCTTCGAATCCAACGCCGGCAACCTCGTGGGGGACGACGAGAACGACGTCACCGACGTGTTCCTGTACCACGTCCCCACGGCGCACCTCACCCGCGCCAGCGTTCCGGACGGCGGAGGGGAGGCGGACCTCCGGAGCTTCTCCCCTTCCGTCGCCGACAACGGGTCCGTCGCCTTCAGCTCCATCGCCAGCGACCTGGTCACCTCGGGGGCCCCCCAGTTCCAGGCCGTCTACGTGCGCCGAGCCGCCCCCGCCGCCACCCTGGTCGCCGCTCCCGGCGCCAACGGCCCCAGCCGCCAGCCCTCGATCAACGCCGACGGCAGCCGGGTGGCGTTCATCTCCGATGCCAACAACCTCGACGCCGGTCAGGACCCCGGGCACGACGACGACGTCTTCCTCTACACGGTTGGTGGCGGACTCCAGCGGGTGACGGCCGGTGCCCGGGCCCAGGCTCCGTCGCTCCGCCCCGACGGTGAGTCCGTGGCCTTCGTATCGGACGTCTTCGACGCCGACGGCCTCCAGGATGTGGTGGTGACCAGCGTCACCGGCACCGACACCCTGGTGCTCGGCACGTGCCCCTGCTCCCCCGAGGACGACCGCCCGGCCCTGGCGCCCTCCCTCGGCATCGGTGTCCTCGCCTTCCAGTCCGCCGCCCCCCTCGCCGCCCCGGTCGGGAGTGAGCAGGTCTGGCTGCGCAACGCTTCGGCCACGCTCTCCCTGGTGAGCCAGTCCCCGGGAGGCCCTCTCCCCGACGGCGAGAGCGGCTTCGTGTCCCTCACCACCGGCGGCGACTGGGCCGTCTTCACCTCCGCGGCCACCAACCTGGTGCCGGGCGACGACAACGGTGAGACCGACGTCTTCCTCCGCCGGCTGCCCTCCGGTCCCATGCTCCGAATCTCCGAGCGCCCCGCGGGCGGCCCCGGGCCGATCACCATCCCGAGCACGCCGGACCCGACTCCCGAGGCGCCCCCGGCCCCCGTCGCCCCCTTCGAGGTGCCGGCGCTCCCCGAGATACCCGACTTCGCCGGCGTGGTCCGGACCGGATACTGGATGCTCGACGGCGACGGCAACGTCTACGGCTTCGGCACCGCCGGGATGCTGGGCAGCCCGGTCAAGGACCTCGGCAACACCCACGCCGCCGACCTGGAGCCGACGCCCTCTGGCAACGGGTACTGGGTGGTCGACCGCCGGGGGCGGGTCTTCAGCTACGGCGACGCCGTCCACCAGGGCAACGCCGACCGGGCCACCTTCGACAAGGACGAGAAGGTCACCAGCATGTCGGCCACCCCCTCGGGCCGGGGCTACTGGATCTTCACCACCCGGGGCCGCGTCCTCGCCCACGGCGACGCCGTCCACCACGGTGACCTGTCGGCCGTGAAGCTGAACGGCCCGGTGCTCGACTCGATCCCCACGCCGACGGGGGACGGGTACTACATGGTCGCCTCCGACGGCGGCATCTTCACCTTCGGCGACGCCAAGTTCTACGGCTCGCTGGGCAACATCCGGCTCAACGCCCCGGTGCAGTCCCTCGTCCCCGACGGCGACGGCGTGGGCTACTGGCTGGTGGCCTCCGACGGCGGCGTGTTCACCTTCCAGACGCCGTTCCGGGGCTCCCTCGGCGGTATCCCGCTGAACAAGCCCGTGTCGGGCATGATCCCCTTCGGCAACGGCTACCTGATGGTGGGCGAGGACGGGGGCATCTTCAACTTCTCCAACCTGCCCTTCCTGGGCTCCCTGGGCGACAAGCCGCCCGTGGAGCCGGTCATCTCCGTCGCCGCCCGGTAAGGGGGCAGCCCGGCCGCCCGGCTACGGGCCGTGATGGTCGACGACGCGCTCGACGAGGCGCAGCAACGTGTCCCGCTCGCCGGCGTCGAGGGGGGCGAAGACCACATCGGCGATCTCCTCCGAGATCTCCCGGAAGCGTTCCAGGCGGGCTTCGCCTTCGGCGGTCAGGGCGAGGGAGTACCGGCGCCGGTCGTCGGGGTCACGGTCCCGGGAGATGAACCCGGCCCGCTCCAGGGCGTCGAAGGTGGCCACGAGATCGCTGGGGTCGGCGCTCAGGTGGTCGCTGATCTGCTTCTGGGAGACGGGCTGGAGCCGCCCGATCAGGCTGAGCACGGCAAAGGACGGTGGCCGCAGCTCGGCCTCCGCCACCCACGTCTCGGCCGCCAGCCGACGCGTCAGCTCCCGGCGCAGGATGGCCGACATCCGGCCCAGGGCCAGGGGCAGCGACCCGGTCGAAGTTTTGTCAGGCATTGTCCGCTTGTCGCCCTTTCAATGCCCTCGTCAAATTCATGGTAGATCCCTATGATTGGGTCGTTCGAGGCCGCCGTCCACGACGGGGCGGTCACCTTCTCGGTGGCCGCCGGCCAGCAGTTCGTGCCCCGCCTCTTCGCCGAGCTGAGCGTCCCCATCCGCTCGGTCAGCGTGGCCCGGCCGTCCCTCGACGACGTGTTCCTGGCCTACACCGGCACCACCATCCGCGACGCCGAGGCGTCGACCTCCGACCGGCTGCGGGCCGGTCCCTTCGTCCCCCGGAGGGGCAGATGACCCCCACCACGTCCGTCGGGACCCCCGTCCCGGCACCCGTCGCCGTCACCGTGCCCACCCGGAGCCTGGCCGCCGACCTCCGGGCGGTGAAGGTGGTGTGGCAGCGGGAGATGATCCGTTTCTCCCAGGACCGCATCCGGATCCTCACCGCCCTCGTCCAGCCGTTGCTGTACGTCTTCGTGCTGGGCACGGGCCTGACGTCGATCACCGCCGGCGCCACCGGCGGGGTCAGCATGCGGACCTTCATGTACCCCGGGGTGCTCGCCCTCTCGGTGCTCTTCACGGCCATGTTCTCGGCCGCCTCCATCGTCTGGGACCGGGAGTTCGCGTTCCTGCGGGAGATGCTGGTGGCCCCCGTGCGCCGCGGCGCCATCATGGTGGGCAAGTGCGTGGGCGGGGCCACGGTGGCCACCCTCCAGGGGCTCATCGTGCTGGTCCTGGCCCCCCTGGTGGGTGTCCCCTACTCGCCGGTGATGATCGCCGTCCTCGTCGTCGAGATGCTGCTCCTCGGCTTCTGCCTCACCGCCCTCGGCCTGGTGGCGGCCTCCCGGGTCCGCCAGATCCAGTCGATGATGGGCCTCATGCAGATGATCCTCATGCCGCTCATGTTCCTGTCCGGGGCGCTGTACCCGCTGCGCGACCTGCCCGGCTGGCTCAACGCGGCGGTGAAGATCAACCCCATCACCTATGCCGTGCACCCGATCCGCCAGGCCGTCTTCGACCACGTGTCGGCCGACCCCGCCGCCCTGGCCCGGCTCAACCCGCCGCTCACCTGGAGCGGCTGGGAGGTGCCGGTGGCGGCCCAGCTGGCCGTGGTGGCCCTCACCGGCGCCGCCCTTCTGGCCGTCGCCATCGCCGCCTTCAACAAGGCCGACTGACCCGCACCTAGGCTTCCGGGGATGAGCGCCCGGGACCGGTTCTCGCTGGCGGGCCGCACGGCCCTGGTGACCGGTGCCTCCCGGGGCATCGGGGCCGGCATCGCCGCCGCCCTGGACGGGGCCGGGGCCCGGGTGGCGCTGCTGGCCCGGGACCGGGACCGGCTGGAGGAGGCCGCCGCCGCGCTGGAGCACGACCCGGTGGTGGTGACCGCCGACCTGGCCGACCCGGCCGCTCCGGCGGCCGCCGCCGGCGCCGCCCTGGAGGCGCTCGGCACCGTCGACATCCTGGTCAACAACGCCGCCGCCGCCGCCCGGCTCCCCACGCTCGACCTCGACGCCGCCCTGATCGACCACCTGCACGCCGTCAACGTGCGCGCTCCCCTGCTCCTCATCGCCGCCCTCCTGCCCTCGATGCTGGAACGGCGCCGCGGGTCTATCGTGAACCTGTCCTCGGTGTCGGGGGTGGTGGGCACACCCCGCCGGGCGGCCTACGCCGCCACCAAGGGGGCGGTCGACGCCTTCACCCGATCGCTGGCCATGGAGCTGGGACCCCAGGGCATCCGGGTCAACTCGGTGGCTCCCGGCGTGGTCGACACCGCCCTGTGGGCGAAGAACAAGGCCATCCCCGGGGTGGTGGAGGGCATCGAGGCCCAGACACCGCTGCGACGCTGGTCGACCCCCGAGGACATCGCCGGCGTCGTGGTGTTCCTCGCCTCGGACGCGGCCCGCTTCGTGACCGGCGAGACGATCGCCGACGGGGGCATGGCCCGCTGCCTGGACCTGTACGGCGGCCCGGTGTGACGGGGAACCGCGCCGGGCCCGGGAGCGTCCAACCAGACATGCGTAGAAAACTCCCTCTTTCCGCTCTCCTCGTCCTCGTCCTCGCCGCCGCCTGCGGGGATCCCACCACCACCGCCCGGGCCGGTCAGACCTCGACCGAACCCTGGGGCCGCGACTTCCTCTCCACCGCCGTCACCGAGAAGGGCCAGGACCGCCCGCTGGTGGCCGGCACGCGTATCCGCCTCGGCTTCACCGAGGACGGGCGCCTGGTGGCCGGCGCCGGCTGCAACACCATGGGCGGCCAGGCCGAGGTCCGCGACGGCCGGCTCGTGGTCGGCGACCTGGCCACCACCGAGATGGGCTGCGACCCCGACCGCCACGCCCAGGACGAGTGGCTGGGCCGGTTCCTCTCCTCCGAGCCCGCCTTCGAGCTCGAGGGCAACGAGCTGACCCTGACCGGCGGTGACACCGTGATCCGGCTCCTCGACCGCGAAGTCGCCGATCCCGACCGGCCGCTGCGGGGCACCCGCTGGGTGGTCGACACCATCGTCGACGGCGAGGCGGCCTCGTCGGTGCCCGAAGGGGCCGAGGCCCACGTCATCCTCAACGACGAGAACGGATTCGGTGGTTCGACGGGCTGCAACCAGATGGGCGGCGGTGCCGTCGCCGACGAGGACGCCGCGACCATCACCTTCAGCGACGTGATCGCCACCAAGATCGCCTGCGACGACGACCGGATGGCGCTCGAGCGGGCCGTCCTCTCCGTTCTCGACGGCGAGGTCACCTACCAGGTCAAGGCCGACCGCCTGACGCTCGACCATCCGAGCGGGAAGGGCCTGGGTCTGCGCGCCGCTGGGTAGCTTGGGGGGACGCCCCGGCTCGGAGGAATCGATGGGCCCCCAGTTCATCTTCACCATGCGCGGCCTGCGCCGCTTCCACCCGCCGGACCGGGAGGTCCTCTCGGGGATCAACATCGCCATGTTCCCCGGCGCCAAGATCGGCGTGCTCGGCGCCAACGGGGCGGGCAAGTCGTCGCTGCTGTCGATCATGGCCGGCGAGGACGACGGCTACAGCGGTGAGGCCCGCCTCACCCCCGGTTTCACCGTCGGCTTCCTGCCCCAGGAGCCCCGCCTCGACCCCGACAAGGACGTGATGGGGAACGTGGCCGAGGGGGTGGGTGAGGCCAAGGCCCTCCTGGAGAGATATCAGGAGGTGTGCGACGCCATGGCCGACCCGGACGCGGACTTCGACAAGCTCCTGGCCGAGCAGGCCGACCTCTCCGACCGCATCGAGGCCGCCGGGGCCTGGGACCTCGACCGCACCCTCGACATCGCCATGGACGCGCTGCGCTGCCCGCCGGGCGAGGCCGCCGTCGCCACCCTCTCGGGGGGCGAGCGACGCCGGGTGGCCCTGTGCCGCCTCCTGTTGCGCAGGCCCGACCTGCTCCTCCTGGACGAGCCCACCAACCACCTCGACGCCGAGTCGGTGGCCTGGCTGGAGCGGACCCTGTCCGACTACCCGGGCACCGTGGTGGCCGTCACCCACGAACTCTACTTCCTCGACAACGTGGCCGGATGGATCCTGGAGCTGGACCGGGGCCGGGGCATCCCCTGGGAGGGCAACTACTCGTCGTGGCTGGAGCAGAAGCAGGCCCGCCTCGCCGGGGAGGAGAAGGCCGACGCCCGCCGCCAGCTCACCCTGGAACGGGAGCTGGACTGGATCCGCCTCTCACCCCGGGCCCGCCAGGCCAAGGGCAAGGCCCGGCTCAACAGCTACGAAGCCCTGCTGGCCGAGGCCGCCTCCGCCCCCGACCGGGCCGACCGGTTGGAGATCGCCATCCCCCCCGGCCCCCGCCTGGGCGACGTGGTGGTGGAGGCCGATCACCTGACCAAGGGCTACGGCGACAACCTCCTGATCGACGACCTGTCCTTCTCCCTCCCTCCGGGGGGGATCGTCGGGGTCATCGGCCCCAACGGGGCGGGCAAGACGACCCTGTTCCGCATGGTCACCGGGTCCGAGACCTCCGACGCGGGAGCCCTGCGGGTGGGGAGCACCGTCTCCCTGGCCTACGGGGACCAGAGCCGGGAGAGCCTCGACCCGGCGAAGACCGTCTACGAGGAGATCACCGGCGGCGTCGACCACCTGGTGGTCGGCGGCCGGGAGATCCACGGGCGGGCCTACGTCTCTTCCTTCGGATTCAAGGGTTCCGACCAGCAGAAGAACGTCGGGAACCTCTCGGGCGGCGAGCGCAACCGGCTGCAACTGGCCAAGGTGCTGCGGGCGGGGGGCAACGTCCTGCTCCTCGACGAGCCCACCAACGACCTCGACGTCGACACGTTGCGGGCCCTGGAGGAGGCGCTGCTGGCCTTCGCCGGCTGTGCCGTGGTCATCTCCCACGACCGGTGGTTCCTCGACCGCATCGCCACGCACATGTTGGCCTTCGAGGGGGACAGCCGCGTGGTGTGGTTCGAGGGCAACTACCAGGACTACGAGGCCGACCGCAAGCGGCGTCTCGGCACCGCAGCGGATCAGCCGCACCGCATCAAGTACCGCAAGCTGACGCGCTAGCACACAGTGCCTGCCGTCAGGCTTAGCCGGACCAGTGATGGTGCGGCTGGGGCGACGGGCTTGCAAAACGGGACTTCCTGAGCGTCCGAGCCGGGGAAATAGTTGCGATCCGACGCGCAATCTTTTCAACCGGCCCCGTGGCCTGCGGGCGTGACGGCTACTT
>JBOGFE010000059.1:0-4392 GCA_050741935.1 Acidimicrobiia bacterium
AGTACTACCTGGTCGGGGTGCTCTCGTCGGCCGTGATGCTCTACGGGATGTCCATCGTGTTCGGGTTCGTGGGTGACACCCGGCTCTCGGAGATCGCCACCTTCATCACCAACGGCGGCGGCGACGCCCTGTTCGACGTGGCCGTGTTCTTCACCCTGGTCGGTTTCGCCTTCAAGATCTCCGCCGTGCCCTTCCACGTCTGGGCCCCCGACACCTACGAGGGTGCCCCCACCCCGGTCACCGCCTTCCTGTCCGTGGCCTCCAAGGCCGGCGGGTTCGTCGCCATGCTCAGCATCGTCTACTTCGGCTTCTTCGGCCGGGAGGCGTCCTGGCAGCCGATCCTGTGGGTGCTGGCGGCGGCGTCGATGACGGTTGGCAACCTGGTGGCCATCCGCCAGACCAACATCGTCCGCATGCTGGCCTACTCCTCGATCGCCCAGGGCGGCTTCATCCTCGTGCCCTTCGCCGTGGCCAACCAGGGGCGCGAACCCATCGCCTCCGCCTTCTCGGCCACGGTTGTGTACCTCCTCATCTACGCGGCCATGAACCTGGGTGCCTTCGCCGTGGTCATCGCCGTGGCCCGCAGGACCCGCTCGGGCGAGATCGACTCCTACGCCGGCTTGTTCAACTACGCCCCCGGCCTGGCCCTCACCATGTCGGTCTTCCTCTTCTCCCTGGCCGGCATCCCGCCGCTGGCCGGTTGGTACGCCAAGTTCGTGGTCTTCAAGGCCGTGCTCGACGCCGGCAACGCCCAGGCCGTCATTCTCGGGGTCATCGCCGCCGTCAACTCGGTGATCTCGCTCTTCTATTACGCCAAGGTGGCCGGAGCCATGTGGTTCCAGCCCGCGCCCGGCGGCGAGGCCGTCACCCCGGTGCGGGTGCCCGTCGCCCTTGGCGCCGCCATCGGCCTGTCGACGGCCGTCGTGCTGGCCGTCGGTACCTACCCCCAGTTCTTCGCCCGCCTCGGCGAGCTGGCCACCCAAGGGCGCTGACTGTGCTCATGGCTCTTCGCCTGGCGGCTCATCGCGAACGCTGGCGAAAGTTCGTCCTCAGGCACGCCGGGATCTGGCGGCGGTCGTGCGGGGGCCCCAACCCCGCCTCCCCCTGGTAGTGGCGCAGTCCTTAGCGGACCGCCTCGCCGAACGCATCCGCCGCCTGGGACCGCTGCCCTTCGACGCCTGGATGGAGGCCGCGCTCTACGACCCGGAGGGCGGCTTCTTCGCCCGGGGCGGCGGCGCCGGCCGGGCCGGTTCCGACTTCATCACCAGCCCCGAGGTCGGAGCCCTCTTCGGAACGCTGCTCGCCCGGTGGGTGGACGGGTGGTGGGAGCGGCTCGGCCGACCCGACCCCTACCTGGTGGTGGACGCCGGTGCCGGGCGCGGAGGGCTGGCCCGGGCCGTCCTGGCGGCCGAGCCCCGGTGCGCGCCCGCCCTGCGCTACGTCCTCGTCGAGCGGTCGGCGGCCCTGCGGGAAGCCCAACGTGACGGTCTCGCCCTCGAGCCGGCGGAGATCGCCCTCGGTCCGGCGGTGCCGCCCGAACCGGACGAGCTGCCCGAGCCGATCCCCGGCCTCGGCCCGCTGGCCACCTCCCTCCCCGCCCTCCCCGCCACCCCGTTCACCGGCGTCGTGGTGGCCAACGAGCTGCTCGACAACCTGCCCTTCCGGATCGTGGAGCGGGCGGGCGCCGGCTGGCTCGAGATCCGGGTGGGGGAGGGGCTGGCCGAGGTGGCGGTACCGGCCGACGAGTCCCTGGCCGCCGAGGCCGACGCCCTCATCGCCGGCCTGCACGTGCCCGCCGGCGCCCGGCTGCCGATCCAGACCGCCATCCGGGACTGGCTGGGGGAGGTGGCCGCCCAGCTCCGCCGGGGGGCGGTGGCGGTCATCGACTACGCCGCCCCGGCCGACGAGCTGGTGTCCCGGGGCCAGGCCGGCTGGTTGCGGACCTACCGGTCCCATCACCGGGAGTTCTCACCCCTGGAGGCCCCCGGGGCCCAGGACATCACCGCCGATGTCTGTCTGGAAGCCCTGCGCCGGGCGGCCCGGCGGTCCAACCTGGCCGTCGGGGAGGAGACGACCCAGGCGGCCTGGCTCACCGACCTCGGGATCGAGCCCCTGGTGGAGTCCGCCCGGGCGGCGTGGTCCACCCGCACCGCCAACGACCTGGACGCCCTCAAGGCCCGGAGCCTGGTCCACGAGGCCGAGGCCCTGACGGACCCCTCCGGCCTCGGGGCTCACCGGGTGGTGATATTGGAGGGGGGCTACGAACTGCTGATTCGCTAGTCGCTTGTAGTTGTCGTACGTGTGTTCTAGTGTTGCTGTGTGAACTTGTCGGAGTGGGCCGAGCGGGTGGGGGTGAGCAAGTTCACCGCCTACCGCTGGTTCCGCGAGGGCACGCTCCCGGTTCCGGCGCAGCGGGTGGGGCGCCTGATCTTGGTCGACATGGACGCTCGGGATCGCAGCCTTGAGCGGACAGTGGTGTACGCCAGGGTGTCGTCGCATGACCAGCGGCGCGATCTCGACCGCCAGGTCGCTCGGCTCACGGAGTGGGCGACCGGAGAGGCGATGTCGGTCGCCGAGGTGGTCACCGAAGTGGGGTCGGGGATGAACGGGAAGCGCCGGAAGCTGGCCAGGCTCTTGGCCGATCCCACGACCACATGTCTCGTTGTCGAGCACCGGGACCGGCTGGCCCGTTTCGGTGTCGAACACCTGGAAGCGGCGTTGTCGGCGCAGGGACGACGAGTGGTTGTGGTCGACGAGGGCGAGGTCGACGACGATCTGGTGCGTGACATGACGGAGGTGCTGACCTCGCTGTGCGCCCGTCTCTACGGGCGTCGAGGGGCACGCAACCGGGCGGAGAAGGCTTTGCGCTGCGCCGAGCATGACGTCGGGCCGATGGCCCTGTCACAGCCGCCTGCGAGGATGTAGAGATGCTGGTCCATCAGGCCTTCCGTTTCGAGCTTGACCCCTCCAACCACGTGCGTGCGGCTCTCGCCTCTCATGCTGGCGCCGCCCGGTTCGCCTACAACTGGGCCCTGGCGCTGGTGGTCGAACGACTGGCCGCCCGCCGGGCCTTGGTCGTCTTGGCCATCCGCCAGGGAGCCAGCCTCACCGACGCCAACACCTGGGCCCATGACCTGGTCCCCGTCCCGTGGACCCTGTATGCGTTGCGTCGGGAATGGAACGCCGCCAAAGCTGACGCTGCCCCATGGTGGGCGGAGAACTCCAAGGAGGCGTACTCCTCCGGGCTCGACTGCCTGGCCAGGGCATTGAAGGCCTTCGGCGACTCGCGCTCGGGGAAGCGGAAAGGGCCCCTGGTCGGGTTTCCCCGGTTCCACAGGCGCAGCTCACGCCAGTCGTTTCGGTTCACCACCGGAAGCTTCGGGGTTGCTGACCCTCGCCACGTGCGGCTGCCCCGGATCGGGGTGGTACGGACCAAGGAGCCGACCACGGCGCTGCTCCGGCGTGTGGGCGTCGGCGCCACACGAGTGTTGTCGGCAACGGTGTCGGAAAGGGCGGGGCGGTGGCACGTCAGCTTCGGTGTGGAGGCCGACCGGGCCGAGTCCTCTGCCTCCCAGCCCGAGGTTGTCGTCGGGGTGGACGTGGGCGTCAAGGTGCTGGCCGTCCTCTCCACCGGGGAGGCCGTCCCGAACCCAAAGCACGTCGACCGCTATCGGAGGCGGATGACCCGTCTGCAGTCCGAGCTTTCCCGACGCCGCGGACCAGCCAAGGGCCACCGGCCGTCGAAGCGCTGGAACGCCACCAACAAACGCCTGGCCCGGGCTCACGCCAAGGTGGCAGATGCACGAGCCGACGGCCTGCACAAGCTGACTACCCGGCTCGCCACCAGCTACGGGACCATCGTGGTCGAGAACCTGAACGTGAAAGCCATGACCGCGTCGGCTAGGGGCTCCGGCCACTGGCGGGGCAAGGCCGGCCTCAACCGCTCATTGGTGGACGCCTCCCCGGCCGAGCTGCGCCGCCAGCTCGCCTACAAGACCACCTGGCACGGCTCCACCCTGGTGGTGGCCGACCGGTGGTACCCGTCGTCGAAGACCTGCTCGGCGTGCAAGACAGCGAAAGCCAAGCTGCCCCTCGCCGAGAGAACCTTCCGTTGCGAGCACTGCGGCCTGGTCATCGACCGCGACCTCAACGCAGCAACGAACCTCGCCTCGCTCGTCGAGGTGATCGGCACCGCCAGTGGGGCGGAAACCGGCCAGGGCACCGTCCTGGCGAACGCGCAGGGAGAGGAGAAGTTCATGGGCTCGCCCAGGTGCTCCTCGACGAACTGCGAAGACGGCACCAGCCCAACCGGGCCGCGTAGGACCGTCACCGCCGCCGAGCAATCGACGGCTGCCTGAGAACGTGCAACTCATGCACACTCAATGGCAACGG
>JBOGFE010000060.1:0-7029 GCA_050741935.1 Acidimicrobiia bacterium
GGCCGGAACCGGGCGAGAACGTCGCTCGCCCGCTGCTCGTCGGAGGGGCTGAGCCGACGCGGTCCGTCCAATTGCTCGGCCCAGAGGCGGTTGGTGGAATAGCCCCGCCCCGGGCGGTTGGAGGCGAGCAGGAAGCGACGGGCTCCGGCCCCGAAATGGAGGCCGAGGCGGGCCGAGAGGTCCTCGAAGGTCGCCTCCGGGCGGGCGCAGAGCGCCTCGTGGCTGACCACCTGCCATTCCGGATGGCGGCTCCGGGCCCCGCCCAGGATCGAGGAGAGGAAGCCGAAGTGCCAGGCGGCGCGCTCCACCCACGAGGAACCTGTTCGGGGCGGTTCCACCCCGAACGCCGCCCGGCACTCGGCCACCGCCGCGGGATCGGTGTCGAGGAAGCCGGTCCAACCGAGTTCGGCCCAACTCCCGATCACGGCCAGAGGATGGCGTTCCACGACGATCACGGCGGGTTCGAAGCGCTCCGCCAACCACTCGAGGGAGCGGGCGCAGAAGATCGACTTGACCACCACGTCACCGGTGCGGGTCGCCCTCGAGCCCGGAGCGGCCAGGCTCCGCGCCAGCCGGCGGGCACCGGAGGACTCGCCCACCAACCGGGGCGGGCCGAGATCCCGGCGGGGGATGCACCGGTGGAGGGCCCGGGCCCAGTGGTAGAGCGGTGACGGCCGGCCACCGCCGGCGAACGCCACCCGGAAGAGCCACTCGTAGTCGGGCGCCACCTGGCCGGGATCGAGGCGGGGGTAGGCGCCGAGGTCGCGCTTGGCCCACCACGCCTCGGGCCGGACCAGATGGTTGTCGGGCTCATGCACGTAGCCGGCGCCGTCCGCCTCGCCCAACACGCGTCCCACCCAGGTGGTGCCCGACCGGGGGATGCCGGCCACCAGCACACGGCGGCCTTCACTCCCGGCGGCCATCAGTTGATCCCTTCCCGGGCCGCCCGGGCCAGTCGCTCGACGATCCGGATCACCCGGCGCCGGGGCACGGAGTCAGGTACGGGCGGGGAAAGCTCGGCCAGGGAACGGAGGCAGTCGACGAAGACCACCGGGGTGAGCTCGGAGCGGACGAGGACGGTGCACAGTCCCCGGGCCAGCTCCCGCTCGGGCCCGCCCGGTCCCACCAGGCCCAGGAGCCGGGCCGGCCGGCGATCCGGGGCCCGCCCCAGCGCCCAGGCCAGGCTCGGCTCGCCCAGGTCGAAGACCAGAATGTCAGTCCGGTCGAGATCGGGTTTCGGGACGAAGTCGGAGCTCTCTCCGATGAGGACGAACCCGGGCCGCCGCAGGCAACAGGCGAGTCCCATCCGGAAGATGGGGTTGGGGTCGTCGATCCACACCCGTGTGTCCATGTCCCCCGATGCAACCAGGCTCGCCACCGCGCTCCCAGAGGCCGCGGGGCAGTCCTCGGTCCCGGGTCAGGGGACTTTCGGTCCCCGCCGGCGGGACGGACGGCTCCCCGCCCCGGGTCGCTCGGCCGTCCGGCAGGACCAGGGACGACCGGCGGGCTCCGGACGCGCAAAAGACCCCGGAAAGGTCGCCGCCGGCGACGACGAGCAACACCGGCATGAGGGCCACAGCCGGTGCTCCTCGTCGTCGGGACGACGTCCCTTCCGGGGTCTCCCGATGGGGCGGGCTACCCGAGGAGGCTTCCGCCGCCGCCTCCCTCCTTGTCCTTCCCCTCCCCGGGCGGGTCCGACTTGGGCAGCAGGAGGATGCAGGCCAGACCTTCCACAGGAAGGGCGACGGTCCACAGCTCCTGGGGACACGGCTCCTCCTTGGGCTTCTTCTTGGCTTCGGACGACGAGCTTCCGGGATCGTCCGGGTCTCCGGACCCCCGGGCCGTGGGCACGTACGTGCCGCCACCCACGAGAGAGGCGCTCACGGGACCAGCGGTGGCCACCAGGGACACCAGGGCCAGCAGCGCCACCCATACGCAATTTCCTTTACGCATGACTGTTGCTCCTTTTCGTTTTGTTGTTAGTGCTGCAGGGCCTGGGCCAGGTGGGCCCGGGTCAGCTGGGACAGGTAGGACTCGCCGTGGTGGAACGGGGGGAACACCTGCATGACGGGTTCCTCGGAGGAGCAGGCCACGACTTTGATGGCCGGGAACGCGGAGGTGATCTGCACCGCCACCTCCAGGGCAGACTCGTCATCGAGGTCGAGCACCACGACGTCGGGTCGCACCTCACTGACGAGGCCGACGATCTCCGTGGGCGCCGGGCCTCCCCGCCCCACCACCGCCTCAGGCCTCTCCGGAGACTCGGTCCGGCCCACCACCTCGAGACCTTCGTCGCTCAGGAGGTCAAACAACCCCAGGCGGGCGACGGCCCCGAAGTCCCCGATCACCACCCGGTGGACGGGCATCAGATCAGGCCCCGCTGGGTGGCCAGGGCCACGGCCTGGGCCCGGTTCCGGCAGTTCATGCGCACGAGCAGGTCGTGCACGATGTTCTTGACCGTCTTCTCGGAGTAGGAGAGTCCCTGGGCGATCTCGCGGGTGCTCTCCCCGCGCGACAGGAGGCGCAGCACGTCGAGCTCCCGGCCGGTGAGGTGGCCGGCCGACCCGGCCCGGCGCCCGCCGTGTCCGGTCAGGATGCTGGCCAGAGCCGTGGCTGGGACCGACCCGTTCCCCCGGGCCACCGAACGCAGGCAGTGCAGGAAGGCGGCGGGTGTCACCTCGGATCGGATGAGGGCGCCGGCCACCCCGGCCTCGACGGATTCGACCAGGAGGCCGTCGGCGGCACTGGCGGCGATGGCCAGCAACTGGGTGGCGCCGCCCTCGGCGAGGCGCACCACCTGGCCCAGCCGTCCGCCACCCAGGTCGAAGACCAGGATGTCGGTGCGGGCCAGATCGGGGACGGGCACGAGGGAGCGGCTCTCCCCCGCCAGCACGAAGCCAGGGGTCTCGAGACAGGCGGTGAGCCCCAGGCGGAAGATGTCATTCTCGTCATCCACCCAGACCCGGACGGGGCTTTCCTCGATCACGGACCGATCCAACCAAGCCCGGAGGTCCGGTCCTAGATGCCTTCGGACCGCCTTTCGGGTGGCAACGAGCCGGGCGAGGAGCCCGATTGGGTACCCGGTCGGTGGTGGACGCAGGGGTCAGGCGGGCAGGCCACTGCCCGCCTGACCCACCCGTGGAGACGAAAGGGGCTGGGGCTAGGTCTCGAGGCTCAGGCCGATGAGACCCTGGCGTACCCCTTCCGCCACCGCCTGGGCCCGGTTGCGCGTACCGAGCGCCAGTTGGATCTCGCGGATCACGCTCTTGATGGTGCGGTCCGAGTACCCGAGCGACCGGGCGATCTCCCGGGTGTCGGCGCCGGCGGCCAGGAGCCGGAGCACCTCGAGCCGGCGTCCCTCCAGCCGGGAGGCCGTGGGCAGCTCGGGCGGGCTCACCCGGAGGCCGGCGGCGGCAGCGTGGATGCTGGCCAGAAGCTGGGTGGGGGTGAGGGTCGACCGGGGCAGCACCGCCAGCACCTGGTTGCCCTCGGCCAGGCGGGGGGGAGACCCGCCGCACACGACGAGCGGGCACGAGAAGGGGCGCTCGCCGGCGACGGTGGGCGAGACGACGGCGACGTCCACCGCATCGGCCTCGCCGACCTCGATCCGGGGTTCGCCGGCCAGGGCGGCCCGCAGCCCGAGAGCGAACATCTCGTTCTCGTCCACGATGCCGACGCGGATGGTGGCGTTGGCGGTGCTGGACGGTGATCTCATCAGTTCAAGAGTTCCCAAATCTCTCCGGGTACCAACTTTTGCCACAACAAAAACTAGGACAACACAGACACCACTTCAAGTGAAATTCAACACGCCCTACGGAGCCGCTTCTGAAGGCCCACAAGGGTGTCTATTTAATTCTGCCGCTCTATGAGGCCTAGATTCCCGCAGTTCTATAGTTTGTGCCCGCAGTGAGCGGCGGAGATCTGTGGACACAATCCGGGGCGGTCCGAGAACAGGCCCTGGCCGATGCGGGCCTTCTGCATCCCGACCCGGCCGGTGTGTCCTCGCCCCTCTTCGTGGGCCCCGAGAGCTTCTTCCTGGCCGCCGACAAGGTGCAGGTGAAATACGAGATGCTCCGGGCCCGGGTCGTCGACGGCCTGAGCGCCACGGCCGCGGCCCGCATCCACGGCTACTCCCGGGCCGCCTTCTATCTGGTGGAGGCGGCGTTCGACACGGGAGGGGTGGCGGGGCTGCTCGACGACCGCCGCGGCCCCAAGGGCCCGGCCAAGCTGACCGAGGAGATCCTGGCCTTCCTGGTCGCCGAAGGCGGCCGGCCGGCGTCGGTGCTCGCGGCCGAGGTGGAGGCCCGCTTCGGGGTGAGCCTGCACCGGCGCACGGTGGAACGGGCCCGCCGGGGCTGAGTACGGCCCCGGCGGGCGGCGGAACGTCTAGGCCGGCGGGAAGGCGACGAAGTCCCGGGCGGTGAGATCGCCCAGGTTGCTGGACAGGATGCCGGCGGGCGACAGGGTGTAGAGGGCGTCGTCGATGACCAGGGACCGCGCGATGTTCGTGCTCCCGTCGAGGTCGACCTTGCCGCCGTCACCGGGGGCTCCCCGGGGGTGGGTGACCCGGCCCGCCTCGCCCAGGCCCCGGCCCGGCACCACCGACAGGCCCACCGCCACGCTGCCGTAGGCCGGCTCGTAGGTCTGGAGCGGGATGACGGCCAGGCCCTTGGGCTCCCACCACAGGAAGGCGTGGTGGTCGAACTCGGCGGCGCTCGAGCCCTGCCCGAGGTCGACCTGGTCGAGGCGGCGGGGCTGGGCCGGGTCGGAAACGTCGAAGAGGGAGACCTGCGCCCCGGTGCGCCGCCCCGTGTCGGTGGCGTCCTGGCCGACGCCGAGGAGGAGGCCCTCCCCCACCGGGTGGAGGTAGGCGGAGTAGCCGGGGATCTTCAGCTCGCCCACCACCCGGGGGGCGGCAGGGTCGGACAGGTCGATGGTGTAGAGGGGATCGGTCTGGCGGAAGGTGACGACGTAGCCGACGGGACCGATGAACCGCACGGCGTAGATCTGCTCACCCCGGCCCAGGCCGGTGACCTCGCCGGTCTTCTCGAGCACGCCGGAGCGGTCCTGGAGCACGGTGACGAGGCTCTCGGAGGCACCGGCGCTCGCCCCGGGCGCACTGGCGACGCTGAAGTTGTCGGTGGTGGCCACCCGCAGGTGCCCGTCGTGCTCCGACATGGAGAACTGGTTGAGGAGGTGACCCCGCACCCGGCCGGAGGCCACGTGCCGGGCCGGCGCCTCGCCCCGGATGTCGAACTGGTGGATCTCGGTGGTCTCCTCGGGCGGTGTCACCACGCCCGTCGCCGCCGCCAGGGGCGAGACGTCGGGGTAGCGGGTGGTGGCCACGTAGAGGGCCTCGGGCGAGGCGTAGACGGTCTGGCCGTCGGCCAGGACGGTGACGGCGTCGCCGTCGGAGAGCCCCTCGGAGAGGTCGAAGGTGAACACGGAGATGGTGCCGAGACCGGAGAACTCGGCCGGGCGGCTGACCGAGGCGCAGTCCACGGCCAGGCCCGAGGTGCTCGACCCGTCGGGGGCGGCGGAGGCGAGGGTGTACTCGGGGAGCCAGTTCCGCAGCGTGGACTCCTCCACCTGGAGGCGGTTGGCGGTCTCGACCCGGGTCTGCTCGGCGGGCGAGCCGTCCGTCGGGTAGTTGGGGGCGAAGCCCCGGGGTGAGGCGCTGGTGACCACCCGGGCCACGTCGCCCACCAGGCGGGCACCGAGGACGTGGCCGTCGACCTCGTAGGTCGACACCACGGTGGGCGCGGCCGGGTCGGACACGTCGACGAGGGTGAGGAGGGTCCGGTTGCGGCCCGGGGCGATCATGTCGAGCGCCACTCCCCCCTCGGCGAAGCCGGGCGCCACCTTGGCCGCCTCGGCGACCCAGGTGGAGGAGCGGACCAGCAGCCGGTCGCCGGCCAGGAGCAGCTCGTGGTCGCCGCCGTTGCCGGGCAGGAGGAGCGATCCGGCCAGGCGGTGCCGGCCGTCTTCGACCACCAGGGCCTGGAGGCGCCCGTTGGCCACGGTGAAGATGCGCCGCCCGTCGGTCTTGACGATGTCGGGCTCGTCGACGCCGGCCTCCTGGATGTTGGTGCCCGACGCCTGGGGGGCTGACGCCTTGGCGGCGTCGTCCCCGGCCTCGCCCGCCGTGGCCGCGGCCGGCCGGGGCGCCATGCCGCCGGCCAGGCCCTCGAAGGCGAGGACATCACTCCGGCCCCACATGGGCGAGACCACGCCACCCTCGGCCCGGTGGGCGATGGCCTCGGTGCGGACGTGGTCGAGCAGGTCCCCGCAGGCGTCGAAGGGCGTGAGGGCGGAGGCGAGGCGGAGGTCGATGCCGACCTCGGCCATGACCTTGCCCGGCTCGGAGGGGGAGCTGCAGGCGCCGGCCACGATGGCCAGGGCGGCGACGGTGGCGGCGAGGGTGCTGCGGCGGCAGGGGCGCATTGGTGGGTTCCTTCCTCGGGTGATCCAACTGCCGGTTCGGACGACGCCGGGGGCGCCGCGGTTCCCGAACCTGTCAGCGCAGCACCCGACGGGCCGCCTCGTCGCGGGCGGACACCATGTGCTCGGCCAGCCAGCTCGGGCCGGCGGCGAGCTGCGGAACGTCGAAGGCGAGGAACCAGATCACCGACGCGGCGTCGACCGTCCGGGTGAAGGCGACGGGGTCGATCGCAGCGGCCCGGGCGGCCAGGTAGGCCGCGAGGTGCTCGCCGGCGTCGATCTCCCGGCGCGGGAACCATGGTGCCTGGTCGAGCCAGGTGGCCAGGTCGGCCGCCGCCGGGCCGATGGAGGCCTGCTCCCAGTCGACCCAGACCCGGCGCCCGGCGTCCGGCCGGCGGACGTTGGCCGGCCAGGGATCGCCGTGCAGCAGCGTCGCCGGCTCCGAACCCAGCACGCCGAGGAGGGGTTGGCACCTGCTGTCCTTGTAGTTGTTTCTGGTTGCTTCTGATTGTTTCTGGTTGTTTTGGCGCGCTCTCGAAGACTCTGCGACTGAGAGTCAGCGAGTCGGCTGTCGCTCCAGGTGGCGGT
>JBOGFE010000061.1:0-17125 GCA_050741935.1 Acidimicrobiia bacterium
CGCCCGGGGCGTAGTACTTGAGCTGGTGGGCGCCCGGCTTGGCCCGCTCGAACTCATCGATCACCAGCACGTTGTCGTAGCAGCCGGCGGTGACACAGGTCTTCTCGCCGCTGGCATGGACCCGGGCGGCGTCGTCCCAGAAGAACGGAGGCGGCGCAAAGCCCTGGGAGTGGGCGGGTGCCCCCTTCTGGGGGTCGGCCCGCATCAGTACCCCCGGCTTGGCGCCCTCGAGGCCGGCGAGCCACACCGAAGTCCCGACGTACGCCCCCTCCTCGTCGTAGACCTCGACCACCTGACCGAAGTGCCAGACGTTCCCGGCCCTGTCCTGGGCGAGGAAGATGATCTCCGACTCCTCGAGGTTGCCGTCGTTGTAGTCCCGGTCCCAGCCGACGACGGTGCGCACTCCGTTGACGACCTTGGTCAGATCGGTGACGGTGAACACCACACTGCGCTGGATGCGGTCGGTCTCGTCCTGGGCGGTTCCCTCGTAGATGAACCGGGTCCCCGGCTTCAAAGGGAACCACTGGTTGTCGACGACGGCGGAGTCGGAGAAGTTGGCGGGGTCGAACGGGACCTCCTCCACGGGGATGTCTTCCAGCTCCGGCGCCGCCGGCTGCTCGTCCGCCGCCGCCGCCTGCTCGCCATCGGCTGCCCCGGAGCCGGCCTGTCTGCTCTCCCGGCTGCAGGCCGACCCCGCGATCAGGATGACGACCGCGGCGGCCACGAGGACGTCACGTACAGCGCTCATGTTCACCCCGGTGGTTTCTGTTCGTACGGACTCCTCCGCGCCGCGCCCAGCACGGCTGCGCCGCGTGTCGGTGGTGGTCTTCGACGACCACGTGGGCGATTCCTCCCGTCCTGGGCGGTTTCGCCGGAATCGGGCCGGCGCCGGCGGTCAGCCGCTCACCGGCTGGCCGAACACCTCCATCTCCACCTCGCGGTAGATGTCGTCGGTGTGCTCGATCTGGCATTCGAGGTCCGCCAGGGAGAGCGCGATCTCCTGTTCCTGGAGCTTGCGCAGCGCCTCGGCGGCGGAGCCGGTGAGGGTGACGGGGTCATCGCCGTCGAGGAGCTTGTCGAGACGGTCCTGGTACTCCTCGATGATCTCGTCCTGGTCCTCCTCGTACTGGTAGCCCCGCTCCTCCATGCACTTGGACCAGTTCTCCCTCGCCTTCACGATCCGGGGATCGGAGTCGACGAGCTCGTCCTTGGGGTTCACGTACGCGCCCCTCAGCTGGACGGGCGTGAAGACCTGGTCCACGGCTTTGCGGGTGCACCCTCCGGTCATGGAGAAGTCCTCTTCGTCGAGGGCGAAGACGAAATCGGCCCTGGGGTCGTCCCCCCACAGGGTGCGGCTGTACGCCGCCCGATCCGGCTCCGGGAGGCTGTTCCAGATGGCGAGGTTGGGCCCCAGGCCGGTGTCGCGCACTGGGCTGTCGAAGCGCGTCGTCACGCCCAGGCCCCACTTCTCCTTGTAGGTCCGGCGGGTGTAGCCCGGTTCCTGGCGGACGCGCGCCTGCGCCGCCTCGACGGTCTTCACGTCCACCGGGATGTACTCGAACCCCGCCTCGGTCATGCACTGCGCAATGAGCGCCTGCGACTTCTCGACATGCTCGGCGAACTGCTTCTCGGTGAGCCCGAACTCCTTGATGCCCGGAAGGGCCGTCTTGCCGGCGGCCTTCGTCTCCGAAGAGCCGCGCCCGCACGCCGACACCATGAGCACCAGCGCCGCCGTGGCCACGACCCGGGCGATTGATCGGGCCGGCCTGGACGCTCGACCGCTGGTTCCAGAAAAAGTCAACACGTCTCGCTCCCCAGATGACTTCGGAGGCACCGCACGCCGCCGCGGCATTGGTGCCGGGATGTCCTTTATGTTCGGCATGGCCGGGCAGTATCCTGGGTCTGTCCACCCAGAGATGTTCGGCTGGTTGGATGGACCGGCGGATGCGGTGTGCTTCCCGAGTCGCCGGGAACACAAAGCCTGGGGAGGCTGGGATGAGACGTCGGAACCTCTTGGTGTTGCTGATCGGCGCGGCGGTTCTGGCCTCGGTGACCACCTGGGTCGGCGTGGCCCAGATCCGCTCGCCGGCTGAGGCCGCCGCCCGCACCGCACCGCCGGAACCGTCGCCGATCCTCGTGCCGGTGGTCGAGCAGGTGCTGACGACCAAGGTCGTGACCCGGGGAACGGCGAGCTACGGCTCCCCCCGGGAGATCAGGGTGGTGCCGAGCCCCTTGAAGTCGGGGCCCAGGGTCATCACCACCCTGCCCGACCCCGGCGCGGTGGTGGCCTCCGGAGACGTGCTGCTCACCATCTCGGGCCGGCCCGTGTTCCTCTTCGATGGGGCCCGGCCCGCCCACCGGGATCTCGGGCCCGGCATGTCCGGGGAAGACATCCTCCAGCTCGAGCAGGGCCTGAAGGCGGCCGGGTTCGACCCGGGTGCCGTCGACGGCACCTACGACCAGACGACCGGTCATGCCGTCGCCTCCCTCTACGGCCATCACGGCGCCCACCCGGTGGTCGCCACCGAGACGCAGTTGGCCCGGGCCCGTCCCGCCGAGTCCGAGCTGGTGGCCGGCACCCGGGCGCACAGCGGCGTGCAGCTCCCGGCCGACGAGGTGGTCTTCGTGCCCTCCGCTCCGGTCCGGGTGAGCGAGCTGCTCGCCGGCCCCGGGGCACCACCGGACGGCGCCCTGCTCAAGGTCACCGGCTCCCAAGTGGTCATCGACGGGTCCGTCCCCATCGAGCACGCGCCGCTCCTCAAGGCCGGGTCGCCCGTGGTCATCGACGAGCCGGCGCTCGGCATCAACGCCTCGGGGCGACTCACCCGGGTCGCCGACCGCCCGGGGACGGACGGGGCCGATGCCTTCCACGTGGCCTTCCAGGTAGCCGTCGACGAACCGCCCCCGACTCTGGTCGGGGCCTCGGTCCGGCTCACGGTCCCCATCGAATCGACGTCCGGAGCCGGCCTCACGGTGCCGGTGAGCGCGGTGTCCATGGGGCCGGACGGCGCGCCCCGGGTCGAGAAGTCCCTCGACGGCCGGACCAGTTTCGTGCCCGTCAAGACGGGGCTCTCCGCCGACGGCTACGTCAGTGTGAGCGCTAGGGGCCTCGCCGCCGGTGACCTCGTCGTGGTGGGCTTCGAGGGCGACACCCAGGAGAAGGGCTGACATGGCGACGCCGATGGTGCAACTGGCCGGGGTGAGCCGGACGTACGGATCGGACGCCCCCGTGCCGGCGCTGCGCCACGTCGACTTCGAGGTGGCGACGGGCGAACGCGTGGCCGTGGTCGGGGCCTCGGGGTCGGGCAAGACGACGCTGCTCAACATCATCGGCTGCCTCGACCGGCCGACCGCCGGTTCCTACCGACTGGACGGCCTCGACGTGGCCACCCTCGACGATCGCCGGAGAGCGGGCGTCCGCAGCCGCGACATCGGCTTCGTGTTCCAGTCCTTCCACCTGCTCTCGTACCGGACCGTGCTGGAGAACGTGATGCTGACCGAGTCCTACGGCCGGCGGGAACGGACCGGCCGGACGGAGCGGGCGCGCTCGGCATTGGCTGCCGTGGGCCTCGCTGACCGGATGGACCACCTCCCGAGCCGCCTGTCCGGGGGGGAGCGTCAACGGGTGGCCATCGCCCGGGCCCTGGTCAACCGCCCTCGCCTGCTGCTGTGTGACGAGCCCACCGGCAACCTCGACTCCGACTCGACGGCGAGCATCCTGGAGCTGCTCGGCGGTTTCCACGACGCCGGGCTCACGATCATCATGATCACGCATGACCCGGGCGTCGCCGCCTGGTCGGAGCGCCAGGTGCGGATCGTCGACGGCCGGATCAGTGGTGACCTGTGATGGGCACGGACATCGACGATCCCCGGACCATGGAGATGCCGGAGCCGTCGCGCATGTGGCTGCGGGACCTCGTGTTCGAGGCCTTCGCCGGCATCTTCGCCCGTCCTGGCCGTATGGTGCTGACCGTCCTGGGCACCGTGATCGGGCTCACCGCCCTGGTGGCCACGCTGGGCCTGTCGCGGACGGCCGGCAACCAGATCGTCGGAAGATTCGACAAGCTGGCGGCGACCGAGATCACCGTCTCCTCGCTGCCGTCGGCCGAAGGCGCGCCGTCCCACGACGTGCCCTGGGATGCTCCGCAACGCGTCCGGCATCTCAACGGGGTCGTGGCCGCCGGCACGTTGAGCACGGTCGACGTCGGCGGCGCCCTGGTCAGCGGGTCACCGATCAGCGACCCGACGCGCCGGTCCCGGTTCAAGCTGTCCGTCGAAGCCGCCTCCCCGGACCTGTTCGCCGCCGTCCACGCCCGCCTGCGGACCGGCCGGCTTCTGGACGAGGGCCACTCGCAGCGCCAGGAGCGGGTAACCGTCCTCGGCATCAACGCCGCCCGACAGCTCGGCATCGAGCGGGTCGGCGGGCTGCCGGCGGTGACCATCGGCGACGAGCCCTTCCTCGTCGTCGGCATCATCGACAGTGTCGACCGCAAGCACACGCTGCTGAGCTCGGTCATCATCCCGGAGGGCACGGCCCGCCTCCTCTACCGGCTCCGGGCTCCCATGTCGGTCGTCGTCGAGACGAAGGTCGGGGCCGCCTCGCTGCTCGCCCGCCAGGTGCCGCTGGCGCTGCGGCCCGACGTACCCGACGGGCTCAAGGTGGCCTCACCCGAGCAGCCCCAGGTCGCCCGCGCCGGTGTGGCCAACGATCTCGACGTCCTCTTCCTCATGCTGGGCGGCGTGTCCCTCCTCGTGGGGGCCATCGGCATCGCCAACGTCACCCTCGTCTCCGTGATGGAGCGGGTGGGCGAGATCGGGCTCCGGCGGGCCCTCGGCGCCTCCCGGGGCCACATCGCCGGGCAGTTCCTGCTCGAGAGCGCCACCATGGGCGTGGTCGGAGGGGCGTTCGGCGCCAGCGCCGGCATGCTGATCATGGTGGCGGTGGCCGCCTACCAGACCTGGACGCCGGTTCTCGACCCCGTCGTTCCGCTCCTGGCGCCGCTCGTCGGCGGGCTCACCGGCCTGCTGGCGGGCCTGTATCCGGCGCTGCGGGCCGCCCGCATGGAGCCGGTGGAGGCGCTGCGGGCGGGAACCTGACCGGCCATCGAGTCGGACGAGCCCGCTCTCCGAAAACCTCCTGACGAGTGACTCCACCGATCGCTACCTTGGCGCCCCGTGGGGGAGTACATGTTCGCCGGCGGCGAGGAGGGAAAACGGCGACTGGACGTGCAGTCGGCCGCGCTTCGCCCCTACACCCTGGATCTGCTGCAGCGCGTGGGTGTCGGGCCCGGGTGGCGCTGTGTCGACTTGGAGCTCCCGGTTATCCGCCTCCACGATCTCCGGCACTCCCACGCGACCCAGCTCTTGGCGGTGGGGACCCGCCCGGACGTCGCACGGAGCGGCTCGGCCACTCTTCGGTCGCGTTCACGCTGGCGATCTACGGGCACGTCTACGAAGGGGATCAGCGGGCGGCGATGGCCCGACTTCTCACCCCTCGAGCGTTGGCCACCGGAAATCCTGTGACCTCTGTGTGACCTCGACACCCCGAGCGATAGGCCGTTCCCGAACGTTCCCGCAGTTCAGAGGTGGCGGAGGGACCGGGATTCGAACCCGGGGGGCTTGCACCCAGCAGTTTTCAAGACTGTCTTCGGGGGTGTTGGCTGGTGCCGGCGAGTACCGGGAAATGGCCGTTGACCTGCGGTTTTGTGCTCTGGTTGGGTTTCTCCGTACCGCCCTGTAGCGGCCAGTTGTGGGCCGTTGGGTTGCAATTCGGGTTGCAATGCTCGAACCGTGGCCGGAGGGATCGCCACCCCGCGCGCCCGATCAGTCCGCTGCTGCTGGCGGCAACAACCGAGCCCAGACGCGATGCCCGTCCTTGGTGATCCACTGCAACTTGCAGTCTTGCCCGGCCTCCTTACGCTCCAGGTAGTCGATGACAGCGCCCCGACTGCTCGCATCCTCTGGATCTAGCCTCTCAACTAGAGAGAGGGCTTGAACCTCGGTCAACTCGGTCACGCCTACAAGTCGGGCAGCTAATGCCTGGTCGTCTCTGGTCACCGGGCAATCATCCCGCACCGCCTTGCTTCAGGATGACCCGGCTTGCACGGTCCAGAACGTGGTGTTCGCCTACGCCGGCAATCTCGCCTCGGCCTTCGGCGCGGCGAGTCTTCTTTTGGCGACGGATGGATGGGTGGAGGTCCTCTGCCCTCGCTTCGGGACGGCCGCCAGCCTGTCCGGGGGGCAGAGGGAGCTACAGGCCGAGGTCCAGCCCCAGGTCTTGTTCTACGGCGCGTGTCGGCTGCGGATGTCGCTCGAGTGGTCGGTCGGGAACTTCGTGCTCGCGGATCATGGAGTCGAGCCTGGCGAGACGGTCCAGGTCGGGCCGGTGTTGCCGTTGCCAGTCGTTCCACTCGTCGACTCTCTTCTCGAGGCGCTGTTCCTTGCCGCGTAGCCGGTCGACGGCTTCCTCTGCGCCATGCTCGCCTTCGGCGGCTCGGTCCAGCCGCTCCGCGAGGTGCGATCCCTCCTTGCGGTGGAGGAGCCGGCTGACGCTCCCGAACCGGGCGAGTTCGCGTTCTGCGGCCTGTCGCTCCTCGGAAGCTCGGATGCGGCGGGCTTCGGCTCGTTGCCGGTCGGCCCGGGCGGCGGCCAGCTCCTCGAAGGGAGGACGTGGGGTGGGGCCGATTCTGACCCGGATGCGGTGGCGTTCGGCCAGGAGCTCCGAGTACTTGGGCGGCGGGTGGTCCGGACGGAAGACCCAGTCGGCGAGGAGTTCGTCGAGGGACATGGACTTGGCTTCGGTACGGGCGAGGGTGATAGCGAGCTGTTCCAGCGGGTCGTGCTCCTGTTCTTCGGGGACGTGGCGGACGTCTTCGCGTTCGTCGGGTGCTTCGACGACGTAGACGTCGTTGCGTGCGGTTCCCCGGGACAGGCCGGAGTAGCCGCGTTGGTGGGTGATGGTGTCGTCGGCGAGTAAGAAGGCTTGGCGCAGCGTCGCCCCTTGTGCCTTGTGGAGCGTGGTGGCGTAACCGTGGCTGAGGTGGCCGGCCTCCGCGTAGGCGAAGGGCAAGACCACCTGGCGGCCGTCGTCGGTGCGGATGGAGACGTCGCCTGTGGTGAAGTCGAGAGTGGTGACGGTGGCCCGGGTGCCGTTGAGCACCCCGAGGCGGTAGTCGTTTCGAGTGGTGAGCACTTCGTCGCCGACGGCGAAGCGGCGGCCGCCGAGGAGGAGCTGGTCGGTGTCGAGCTGCCCGGCGGCTTGGAGGCGCTCCCGAGCCCGGCGGTTGAGATCGTCTACGTCCGAACGGCGGGTTGCGACCATGAGTTGGCGTCCGCCCGCCATCCGGGCCACCCACCAGTCCTCGACGGGAGCATCCCCCCGAACCGTGGAGGCATGATCTATGAGGAGAGGTCATGCCAGAGACTCGACGGAAGTACGACAAGGAGTTCCGGGAGGGGGCGGTCGGGATCGTCCGGGAGACCGGCAAGCCGATCGCTCAGGTTGCTCGCGATCTGGGGATCCACGAGGGCACGCTGGGCAACTGGGTGACCCGGGATCGGGCCGAGGGCAACGGTGAGGGTCTGACCGCAGACGAGCGCGAAGAGCTGAAGCAGCTCCGCAAGGAGGTCGCCGAGCTGCGGATGGAGCGTGATGTCCTCAAGCGATCCGTGGTCCTGTGGGTCAAGGAGGCGACCCGGTGACGGTGTCCGGGTTCATCGCCGCCCAGAGGACCGACCACGGCGTTCCCCACACCGTCGCCTGCCGGGCGCTCGACGTGTCGGAATCGTGGTTCTACAAGTGGAAGGACCGGCCGGCGACGGCCCGGGAGCAGCGCCGGGAACGGCTCCGGCGGGAGATCCAGGGGATCTTCTGCGGGTCGGAGCGGACCTACGGTTCGCCCCGGGTCCACCGGGAGCTCCGGGACCGGGGCTGGGTTGTGACCCGCCGGATGGTGGCCGAGGTGATGGCCGCCGACGGCCTGGCCGGCCGGCCCAAGAAGCGCCGGCGGGGCCTGACCCGCCAGGACCGCAAGAAGGTGCCGTTCAAGGACCTGGTTCGCCGGGACTTCACCGCTCCGGCCCCGGACGTGAAGTGGTGCGGGGACCTGACCGAGATCCCCACCCTGGAGGGCACGCTGTACCTGGCCAGCGTCGAGGACCTGTTCTCCCGCCGCCTGCTGGGCTTCGCCATGAGCGACCATCCCGACGCCGTCCTGGCCAAAGACGCCATCCGGATGGCCGTGGCCGTCCGGGGCGGATCGGTGACCGGGGTCATCTTCCACACCGACCCGGGACCTACACCGCCGACCTGTTCACCGAAGCCTGCCGCCATCACCGGATCACCCAGTCGATGGGCCGCACGGGCAGTTGTCTGGACAACGCTGCGGCCGAGTCGTTCTTCTCCACACTGGAGCACGAGCTGTTGTCCCGCAACACGTTCGCCACGAAGGAAGAAGCCCGACGTCGGGTCGCCAACTGGATCGACGGCTTCTACAACCGGACCCGCCGCCACAGCACTTGCCAGATGCTCTCGCCGGTCAACTACGAACTGAAGTTCGAACAGGAACGACTCGGCGAAGCCGAGGCCGCATAACGGAAGCCTCCACGCTCAGGGGGCAAGCCCAACGAGCTGCTGGCGGACCTCGTCGGCGCTGCCTCCTTCGTGGACGCGGCCGTGGGCCTGGTAGGCGGCCAAGGCGGTGCTGACGCGGCCGGCGCGAAGGTGGGCCAAGGCGTTCCGTTCCCAGGCTTCGTCCTGGCGGCGGTTGTCGATGAGGGCGGTGACGCCGAGGCGCTTGGCGAGGCCGGCGAAGGCGCCACCGGCGTCGATCTCGGGAAGTTGGTGGCGGTCACCGACGAGGACGACCTTGACCCCCGCAATCTCAGCGTGGGCGAGAAGGCGGGCCAGCTTGCGGGTGCCGACCATGGCCGCCTCATCCACCACGACTACGGCCCGGGCAGGAAGCCCGCCGGAGTCGGGGCGGTCCAGGTCGGCCAGGAGCCGGTCCAGGGTGTGGGACCGGATGCCGCTGCCCGCCTCGAGCTCGGCCGCAGCCCGGGCGGCCAGGGCGGCGCCGACCACCCGCTGCCCTGAGGCTTCCCATGCTTCCCGGGCGGCGGCCAGCCCGAACGTCTTCCCCGAGCCGGCCGCTCCCTCGACCACCTCCACCCCGGCGCCCGAGCCGGTGAGGCGACGGACCATTGCCACTTGCTCAATCGACAGCGCCGGGCGGGCGGACAGCGCGGCGTCGACATGATCGGGGTCGGCCACGCCGAAGCCGCCGTGGCGGCGACCCAGGGCGGAGGCGACGAGGCGCTGTTCGGTGGCGACCATCTCGGGGGTGGTGAAGCGGCCTTCGCCGAGGTGGGCGGGCACCACGGTGCCGTCGAGGCGGCGGATCACGTCGCAGGCCCGAAGCTCCACCGTCTGTCCGAGGGCGACGACATGCTCGGAGGTGAGGAAGGCGTCGGTCAGGGAGAGGATGTCGGCGATGTCGCCGCCGTGGGGGAGGGCGGCGCAGATGGCCTGGATCACTTCGCGTCGTCCGAACGTGGACCTCTGGGCGGTCAGCCCCTCGGGGCTGGTCAGCACGTCGAAGAGCGCCTCGGCGGCGTCGGCGCCCGGGACGGGGGGCCGGGGCGGGCCGGCGCGGCGTACCAGCCCGGCCAGGGCGTTGTCATCGAGGCCGAGGGTCTCGGCCCGGGCCCGCCACTCGGGTACCAGCCCCTCGGGAGCGGCCTCCCGGTCCTTGGGTGTCCGGGTGGCGTAGGTGGCGACCTGGGCGGCGCGGGCGCTGGTCTCGCCCCGCTCGGCCATGTGGGCCTCGATCTCCTCTCGGCGCCGGGAGAACTCCCGCAAGGTCGCCCTTGGGATCCCCTGGACGTCGGCGATGCCCCTGTTGACCGGTCCCCAGCCCACACCAAGGCGACGGGTCATCTCGGCGCGCAGCTGCGCTTCGTAGAGGTACCCGACCGTCTTGGCCCAGGCGTACAGGGGACGGGCGTCGAGCGCTGACCAGCGGCCATCGGCCACCGCCTTCACCAGATTGGCCACCAGCACGTGAGTATGGAGATGCGGGTCGCCGGCCCGGGAGGTGCGGTGGCGGAAGGCGGCGGCCACGAACCCGTCGGCCGCGACCCTCTGCGCTCCGGCCTTGCCCCGCCGGCCCCGGGCTGCCTCGGCCTCGAGGACCGAAACCGCTTCGGTGACGGCGACGTCGTGCGCGTTGCGAACCTGGTTCGAGGTCTCGGGGTTACCCAAGGCGAAGAGCAGGGAGACCGATTTCGGAGCGCAGAACGTGGCGTCAAAGCCGGCCACCTTCGGGGCGCCCTGCGCCCTCGTCAGCCGTGTCCCGGATCTCGGGTCACGGTGCTCCAGGACACGGTGAAGGTCGTCGCCGTTGACCTCGCCAGCCACGCCGAGGAGCGCCGATCCGTGGCCCACCCACTGGCCCGGCGCCTCCTTGGCATTGGACCAGTACTCCTCGGCGCCCCTCGCCACCGTGTCGAGGTAGTACTGCTGCTGTCCCGGCCCCAGCTTCCCGATGCTCAACACCGGTTCACGTCCCCGTTGAGGTTCCTGTTCAGGTTGCCCGCAGCGTTGACAACGCCGCCCCGCACCCCAGGTGCAAGTGCGTCAGTTCGGTTGCGGGGCGGGAGTGGGTCAGATCGGGTGGTTGGATGGGTGTTCGGGGAGGCGGGGGAAGAGGGTGGGTTCGTGGAGGGGTGGCTGGGATGGAGGGATCGTTCGGGAGTAGGTGGAGTGGTCGCGGAGAAGAGGCTGAACAAGCGGGGCTGGCGGTCGTCGGGCGATGGGAATGGCTGCGGGGGACGGGCGGCCGCACCGTGTCCCGGCTCTCGGGACACGGTCTGGTCCTCCGTCTCGATCCCGTCCGGGCCGTACGCCGCGTCGTCGCTGCCCGGGCGTGATGATGCCGGCTGCAGGAGGACACCGGCATCCCGGAAGGCGTCGTCGTCGAGCACGTACGAGGCACCCGAGTACCGGCCTGCCTGCCGGCGAGTGTCATGGGCGGCGAAGCCCAGGCTGACAATGCGCCGCATGGCCCGGTGGACTGTGTCTTTGGCCAGGCCGAGCTCGCCGGCGAGGCGACGGACGTTCGTGCTGGCGACCAGGTCGCCGTCTGCCGTTCGCTCGGCGTTGAGTGCCAGCTGTTCGAAGACGGCCCATCCTGTGGGGCCAAGGCCGCGGCGGAGCTCGGTCGACTGATCGAGCAGGATCAGCGAGGATCGGGAGTCTGGGACGGCGGCGGGCTGGTTCGGTTCCCTTTGGAGCGCCGGGTCAGGTACGGCCGCCGTGCGCCCAACCCGACGGGTTGTGTCCTTCCTCGACCAACCTGAGCCCCGAATCCGACTCGGGTAGGGGTGTGGCGGCGAGCAGCCGCTCCAGCGCCGCTCGGGGAACTCGGAGGCTCCGGCCGAGGACGACGTTCGGCAAGCCCTCCCGTCCGCGGGTCACCCTCCATTGGCGGGCGAGGTCGTAGGCGGCGTTCCGACCGATGCGCAGCACCGCTGCCGCCTCCTCAACGGTGAGGACGTCGGGCAGATCGGTGATGGACACAGGCACCTCCAGGCCCCAAGCAAGGAAAGCGGTCCAGTCCGGCGCCCACGCGCCGGGCGGGTCTGGACTTCAAAACTACGCCTGTGTCATTCTGGAGTCAAGTGGTAGACTGACGGTCTGGTAACTGATGGACATTAACGACCACCAAGGGACATCAACGGACAACGATGGCAAGAAAAAAGAAGATCGAAACCGAAGAGGTGCCGCTGTTCTGGGGCATGACGCCCAACCAGGTGGTGGCCTACAACCTGGCCCAGGCCCGGGCCTGGAAGGGGTGGACCCAGGACCAGGCGGCCGAGGCGCTCGAGCCCTACGTGGGCTCGCGCTGGTCCAAGGCCAACTTCTCCGCCGCCGAGCGGTCGGTTACCGGCGAGCGGGTCCGCAACTTCGACGCCGACGAGATCGTCGCCTTCGCCCGGGCCTTCGAGCTGCCGGTGACGTTCTTCTTCATGCCGCCCATGCCCTGGGCCGAGAACCTCCCCGTGCGTCTGGTCACGCCCGACGCCGGACGCTTCGGCGAGACGCTGGGTGCCATGGTCGACCTCGTCTTCGGCGAGATGCACCACGTCGGGCTTCTGTCGATCCGGCTGGAGAACTTCCTCGACCGTCTCGGGCCCGAGCCGCTCACCCAGCTCCAGGAGCGGGTCCGGGCGCTGGCCATGACCCGCCTCGGCAGCCTTGTCCAGAAGTCCTTCCGCGACCTCGAGCGCTGGCAGACCGAGCTGCGCTCCATGGCCAACCAGCTCGAGGACATGGTGACCCGGGCCAAACACACAGTGTCGGACGAGATCGAACTCGACGAGGGCTACCGCCAGTAGCCCAGAGGACGACGACGAAGGAGGCGACGGTGAGGGGAAGCGTCATCAAGCGGGGCGGGTCATGGTCCGTCGTCCTGGACCTCGGGCGGGACGCCGCCGGCAAGCGCATTCGCCACTGGCATTCAGGCTTCCGGACCAGGCGCGATGCCGAGCGGGCCCGGGTCGACCTGCTCAGCCGTGTCGACCGAGGCGCCTACGTCACCCCGAGCCAGGAAACCGTGGCCACTTTCCTGCAGGACTGGCTCGGCTCGGTGGGCTCCACCGTGCGGCCGACGACCCTCGCCTACTACCGGATGATTGTCGACTGCCACCTGGTGCCGAGAATCGGAGGCGTAGCCCTGCAGGCGCTCACCGCCGGTCAGATCAACGCGCTCTATGGCGCTCTGCTGCGGGAGGGTCGGCGGGACGGCCGGGGCGGGCTGAGCCGGAAGTCGGTCCGCAACGTCCACATGGTGCTGCGCCGGGCCCTTGCCGATGCCGTGCGCTGGGACCGCCTCGTCCGAAATCCCGCCGACCTCGCTGACCCGCCGCCGGCCAGGCGCGGCGACGCGCCCACCATGAAGACATGGACAGCGGCTGAGCTTCGTCACTTCCTCGCCCAGGTCGAGGGTGACCGCCTGTACGGCGCCTGGGTGGTGGCGGCGACGACGGGGATGCGACGAGGCGAGGTCCTGGCGCTCCGCTGGCGAGATGTGGACCTGACGCTCGGGCGCCTGTCTATCTCCCAACAGGTGACCACGCTCGGCAACCGGCCCGTTGTGTCCAGTCCCAAGACGGCCAAGTCCCGGCGCCTCGTGGCCCTGGACCCGGCGACCGTGGAGGCGCTGCGAGGTCACCGCATTGCCCAGGCCGAAGAGCGGCTCCTGATGGGTCCCGGCTACCGGGATGAGGACCTGGTCTTCGCCTGGCCCGACGGCCGACCCATCCACCCGGACCTCTTCTCGCAGTGGTTCGAGCGTCACGTCCAGGCCGCCGGACTACCGCGCATCCGCTTGCACGACTTGCGCCACACCCATGCGACGCTGGCGCTCGCCGCTGGCATCCATCCCAAGGTCGTCTCGGAGCGGCTCGGTCACTCGACCATCTCCATCACGCTCGGCACGTACTCCCACGTGAGCCCAGGGCTGCAAGAAGAGGCGGCTGCCCGGGTGGCGGATCTGGTCTTCGGGCAGTAGCGCCTCCTCGTGGAGCAGCCGAAGAAGAAGCAGCGCCAGCGGCGAGGCGAGCCGCCTCCCGGCGGACGGGTGGTCGTCGTGCGCGGCAACCAACTGGACCCGGAGCTGCTGCAATCGGATGCCATCGCCAACTTCGACGTCTACGGCTACTACGGGATCTCCGTCTTCGCCGAGGTCGGCGGAGCGACCTTCGAGTGGATCGCGGTGAACAAGCTGGCGCGCGCCGAGATCCTGGTGGTGTTCAGGGCCGGCGACCTGGTTGCCGCCGGCCTTCAACTGTGGGACACCGGGCAGGCACCCCATTACGATGTTGTGCACGAGGACCTGGACGAGCTGGTGGAACGGCTTCTCGGCAGTCCCCGCGAGGTCGTGACCAACCCTTACTGGTCCGATCCGGAAGCGAGGCGGTGAGGATGGCCGTCGAGATCGCCCTGGTGGCGAACCTCAACAACGAGGACGACGAGGGACTCAACTGGGCCCTGCTTCGCGACGCCGCCGATCCCGCCGCGGTGGTCGAAGGGGCCGTCCTCACCGCCGGCCGGCCAGGGTTCTGGTCCTGGGTCCGCATCCGCCGCGTCGACCCTGACGGTCAAGTCCACTTCGAGCAGATCTCGGCTGAGGAAGCCGCGTCTGCTCGTTCTGTGTTCCGGGCGAGCTGAGCTTCCGAACTCGGCAAGCTCGCCACACCGGTTGTCCCCGCAGGTAGCGATTCCGGCGGGGATGCACTTGGTGGCGAAGCCGACGGGGCGTTTCATCCCATCTAGGTGACCTCGCCCGTGGTAGCGGTCAACCTCCACCGGGGGGTGGTCGAGGGGCGACGCCCACCTCACAGGTGGCCGTCTCCGGCCAATCGTCCACGACCTCTTCACCGAGATCGATGGGGGGCACGCCGCCGACGGTGAAGGACCCGGCGCCTTCCTCGCCCGCGCCGTCGAGATGAGTTCGGCGGCGGGCTGGATCGGGCCGCCGTCCCACCAGCTGCAGCCGGACAGGTCGACGACCAGCCGAAGGGCGAACCGCTGGCGTCTTAGGTCCGTTCGGCGGGTCGCTGGCAGCTGTTCGCCAGGTCGGGTGTCGCGAGACCGCCGGCACGGGAGAGGGTCGCGGCGGCGACGCCGAGGACGAACAGGGAAGAGGCGAGGCGTCTCATCTACTGGAGAGCACGCGGGCTCGTCGGTTTGCCTGGTACCCGACAAAGGGTCCAAATCGGGGTCGCGAACGCCGCGTTAGAGCGTGAAGGGGAGCTTCTGCCGCTAGGAAGGAAAGTCGGCGCCGGTCGGTGCCCATTCCCTGTATGGCCCCGGCATCAATCGCGTCGGTGGCGGCAGGTCTCGGACTCTGAAGAACGGACGGGCATTCGTGAGATTGTCGATCGTGAGCCGCGCGGGGACGCGCGGCAAAATTGCCGTGCTGGCTGCCGCAGTGACCGTCAGCGTCGTCGCGCTTCCCCCGCCGCCGGCCCACGCCGCCAACACCCTGCTCCGGACCGTGACCACGACGTACCAGGGCCACCACGCCTCGGTGCGCCTCTACCACACTTCGGACAGTTCCCTATGGGCGGCGGCGACCCTCACGACGGGCGCTTTAGCCCGGACCTTTCAGTAAGTAGCAGGGGCCGGGGGCGGTAGGTCCGCGAGAACGCCTTCCTGGTAAGGGAAGCTGCTGGTGTCGATACCTGCAGTGACCCAAACCAGGAAGGCACTTTCATGGTGAAGCGTAGTAGCGGCCGGCCGAGGGTGCGGGTGACGGCCGACGGGGCAGGATTGGCGGGGCACGCGGGGTCCCGGTTGCTGGCCGACCTGGCTGATGGGGTGGGGCTCACGGAGGCGCTCTCGGTGGTGATGGCCCGCACCCGCCGGCGGCGCTCGAAGCACGACCCGGGGCGGGTGCTGGTCGATCTGGCGGTGACGCTGGCCGACGGCGGGGACAGCCTCTCGGACCTGAGGGTGCTGCGCGACCAGCCCGACCTCTTCGGCGTGGTGGCCTCCGGGCCGACGGCGTGGCGGGTGGTCGCCTCCATCGACGAGGCCGTGCTGGGGGCGCTGGATGGGGCCCGGGCGAAGGCGCGGGCCGAGGCGTGGCGGCTCGGGGTACACCCGGGGTGGATCGTGTTGGACTTCGACGCCACCTTGGTCACGTCGCACTCCGAGAAGGACCAGGCCGCCCCCAACTACAAGCACGGTTTCGGGTTCCACCCTCTGCTGTGCTTCCTCGACGGCACCGACGAGGCGCTGGCGGGGAGGCTGCGACCGGGTAACGCCGGCTCCAACACGGCGGCCGACCACGTGGCTGTCCTCGACGCGGCCCTGGCCCAGCTGCCGGTCAAAACCAAGACCGCCGATCCCGAGGGCGGCGAGTGGATGCTGGCCCGGGCCGACTCGGCGGGATGCACCCACGGGTTCCTCGACGCCCTGCGAGAACGCGGTGTCGAGTTCTCCGTCGGTTTCCCCATCGACGAGACGACCCGCCAAGCGGTGCTGGCCGTGCCCGAGGACGCCTGGGTGGCGGCCATGACCCAGGACATGGACGAACGAGAAGGCGCCGAAGTGGCCGAGATCACCGGGCTCCTCGACCTCTCCGCCTGGCCGGAAGGCACCCGGGCCATCTGCCGACGCGAGGAGCCCCACCCCGGCGCCCAGCTCAGCTTCACCGACGCCGACGGGCACCGCTTCCAGGTGTTCATCACCGACTCGGAAGACCCCGACATCGTCTACCTGGAAGCCCGCCACCGCGGCCACGCCCGGGTCGAGGACCGCATCCGCAACGGCAAAGCCACCGGTCTGAACAACTTCCCGTTCTGCGACTTCGCCCCCAACCAGGCCTGGCTCCTCCTCGTGCTCATGGCCAGCGACCTCGTGGCCTGGGCCCAGCACCTCTGCCTCGACGGCGAACTGGCCCGCGCCGAACCCAAACGGCTCCGCTACTGCCTCTGGCACTGCGCCGGCCGCCTGGCCCGCAGCGCCCGCGTCACCCGGCTACGCCTCCAGAAGAACTGGCCGTGGGCCGCAGAACTCGCCAAAGCCTTCGACCGGCTCGAAGCCCTGCCCCTGCGGGCCTGACCCCCAGGCCCGGGACTCCGTCGACCACCACCCGAACCACCACGAGCGGCTCCCACGCGCCCGGGAACCGCTGGAACGGACCGTCGCCCCCCCCGAGACCGGCGGGGCCCACCCAGCCGAAGGCTCCCGCCTACCCCGCAGGCGCCCGCACGACCCCCCGGCCGCTCCCCCCGCCCCTTGCCTCCTCACTCGGGGGCTTATTGAACGGTCCGGGTTAGGCAGCGGTGAGTGCTTCGAGGCGTTCCACAATGTGGATCTCTATTACCACCGCTCGGCCGACATGATCTCCAACTGCGAGGCCAACACGACCCGCACCTACCCCTCATTCTGGATCTTCAACAACGACGGCTCGATAGCCACTGTGAATGACGTGACCTTGGATCTCCCCCGGAAGTGTTTTGCGCCCGACTCAACGCCACACTTCCCGCTTCTGATTAGTCCGCATCTGGGAGGCTCTCCCGTTCTTCGAGAAGGGAGCCTGAACGATGTCGGACC